>NZ_CDRTCT010000024.1:72536-94713 GCF_977054455.1 Parabacteroides sp.
GACCGTCCACCGCCTGGCGGCAGATACCGGATAAATGATGCGGTTGATGAAAATAAAAGACAAAGAAGAAACTATTCATCGGAAAATGCATATCTTTGGACAAACGATAACTCAATTGCCATGAAACACCTCTTCTTTTTCTCTTCCTTGATCGTCTTAAGCCTGTCGGCTTGCGGCGGAAAACAAAACACAACCGCCGAAGATGAAAACGGGACGCTTGCGGCAGACACCGTCGCCGTCGAAATAATCCCGGAACTTCCGCCTTTAGAAGCCGGAGAAGTATTCTTGAAAGGGAAAGAAGCATTCCCCGAAGAGGCGGAACTGACGGGGACGCATATCGTGGAACCGGACACTTTCATCTTCAAGCCGGTCGAACCTTCTATGCTGATCAAGGACAGCCTCTTGATTATGGGCAGCATGGACGCGCCGTTCTATGCCTTCCGCTATCCGGCGTTCACCCACATGAAAACAATCGGCAAACGGGGAAACGGGCCGGATGAGTTCCTGTTGCCGGTCACCGTAGAATCTCTCGACCCGGCCTACCTTTGTTATATGCTGGACGGATATAACGGCAACCTTTACGGACTCGATCCTGATCTGAAGACGCATTTTATAAAGAAAACATTCGACCGCAAGTCAATCTGGGACTATGTCGAACATGCTTACCCGGCAGGCGAGAAAGCGATTGTCTACCAAATGGGCAGCAACATCTACCGTGTCTCTTTGGAGAACGATTCGGTTCAACGCGAAAAACTGTATAACCTGCGCCTGAAACAGGTCAAAGGCATACCGACGACGGGTGCGCTTTGCACCCATCCCGAACGAGACCGGATGGTCTTCGCCTACAAGTACACCAAGATCATCAAGTTCATGGACATGGAGGCAAAGACCGTCCGGACGCTCAACTTCGAGCAATCCGGCTTTGACGAAAAGACGCTGGCCATCCGGGACGGGCTGGATGCGAACGTCACTCATTATATGCAAGTGATGGCAACCCGGGACCATGTCTACATCACCCACTCCGGACGTACTCCTTATGTCGTGGCGGCGGAAGCCCAGAAAGGCAACAATTATATGTTTCTGGAGAAATACGACTGGAACGGCAATCCGGTCAAACGATACAAGCTGCATGACTTTTGCGTCTACAACGTCATGGACCCTAAAACCGGCACGTTGGTCATGGCAACCTATTACCACGACGACCCGTTCGTCGTCTATCATCTGGACGATTGAGCGTTCAACGCGATCCGCGCCTGCAACTCCCAGGTACGGAGACGGTCTTTGTAAGTATTATGCGCGTTCATTTTCACGATGTCGAGCGCGGCATCCGAATTGTCTTCCCAACGGCGGCAGAGGTAAAGGACGTCATAGATGCGTCCGATCCGCCAGGTACGGGAGATACGCAGCCCCAAAGCATAATCTTCTCCATAACTGGTATTCGGCAGGTTGATTGCGCGGAGCACAGGCGTATAGAATGCACGCGGAGCGCCTAAGCCGTTAATGCGGAGCGCATTGTTGCGCCCGTTTTCAGGCGTCCACTCCCGATGGTCGATGATGCCGGGCGGTATTTCGTTCAGTTTGAAATCCGTCATCCGATAGGTTCCGACCACCATCGCGCAGTTTTGCTCATAAAAAGCATCGACGATCTTCTGCAACGTGTCAGGACCGCTATACATGTCGTCGCTATCGAGCTGGACGGCAAACTTGCCACAAGCCGGATGATGTACGCCCATGTTCCAGCAGCCGCCGATCCCCAGGTCGGAACGTTCCGGCACCAAATGGATCAGACGTGCGTCAGCGACATATTTTTCGATCGCTTCGGAAGTTCCGTCTGTCGAATGGTTGTCCACAACGATCAGGTTAAAGCGGAAGGTCGTTTTCTGCGCCAGCACGGAACGGATGGCATCTTCTATCGTACGGATGCGGTTACGGACCGGGATGATAACGGAGGCTTCCTGCCCGAAACCACCAGCATCGAAAGCGATCGGTTCAAAGTCAGGGGCAAGATAACCGCCGACCCGTTTCAGGTAGGCCGTACAAACGGCTTCCATCTCGACCTGCACCGCCCGGTTCTTCGGATCGACATAATCGAACAGCTTCTCTCCGCTCTTGCGGGTATCCGGTTCCGCCTCGGTGTACAAATACTCGTTGACATGAACCAGTTCGGACAACTCCGACACACGCAGGCGAAGGTCGTACAGTCCGGCGAAACGGTAATCGGCGTCCATTGCCCGGACCGCCTGCTTCAAGACGGATGAACGGAAGAACAAAAGCGAACCGAAATCAAAATCATCACGCAGGCTTCCTCTCTGGTAGTCTATGACAGGAGCCGGGCGGCAGTGGCCGTCTTTTACCTGGTAACGATCCGCATAAAGCATTCCGGCATTCGTATCGCCGGCAATAGCCGACAGACGTTCGAAAGCGAACTGCCCCGGCTCGAAAGCCGTATATTTAGTATATAATAATGTATAGGCCGTATCTGCATGCAAAGCGATCGTCCGGATAGTGGCGGTACTGGCGGGCGAGTCGATCATCAAGATCTCACAGCCCTCGACCGCACCGGGAACCTTTTCCGTTGCCAGCAGGTAGATGTTCTTTACCCGGTCGCACTGCCTCAACGCCTTTACGGCTTGCCCGGTCTGGGGTAAAGAGAGGAACGGAATAAAACAATTTATCATTTCCATCATATAATTAATTGATACCGGAGCAAAAATAAGGATAAAATATGAGCTTTTGCCGGAAGAGAAAAGTATCTTTGTAAGTAGATCAAAAATAAAACAAATGAAACACCAGATAATACTACTTGGAAAAGACATAACTTCGGTCTATCACGGCATCAAAGAGTTCGGGGCGGATCATATCCACCTGCTCTACACGGATGCTACCGACCATATCGAAACGCCCATGTACCCGCTGTTGCCTCCTGCCATCCGGTGCAACCGTTACAAGACAGAACCTTACAACGGGAAAAGCGTGATCGAAGTTTGCCGCCAGATTCACCAAAAGTATCAGGGAGAATTCACCTATAACCTTTCCGAAGGGACGAAGGTCATGGCTTTTGCCGCTTTCACCGTCGCCAAAGAATCGGGAGCCGATGCATTCTATCTGACGCAACACGGCGAAGTCGTCCACCTCAGCCGTTTCGAGAACCATCCGTTGCATACGACGCTCAACAATGACGAGATTCTCAACCTGAGCGGGAATATCCTTACTGCTTATCACGACGTGAAGGAACTCAGCAACGAAGATGTCAAAGCCTCCATGCGCATCAAACAATTCATCGAACAGTATCCGCAGGAACACGCCCGCATCCAAAAGTTCTTCAGTATATTCTGCAAACGTCAACTCAACCGCTTGCCGGCCTCCAAAATCTTTGCCAACAACCTGCGGTTCAAACAAAGGAACGGCTCGATCCTGATCACTTTAAGGGAATATGTCTTACTCCGCCTCCATCAGGGCAATGCAACAAGGCTCTATTTCGAAGGGCGTTGGTGGGAGACGCTGGTCGCCAACCAGGTCCGCAACTGGAGCATGCAACGGGAAAACTCTCCCGAAGTATGGCGCAGCGTCATTTTCCAGACAAACGAGAAAGACACGCATCCTAAAAACGAGGTCGACGTGTTGTTGAACAACGAGCAGAAACTGATCTTTATCGAATGCAAATCCGGCAATGTCACGCAAAATGATATTTACAAGATAGATGCAGTGCGGGAAACATACGGCGGCGACATATCGCAAGCCGTACTTGCCAGTTACTATCCGGTGGAAAAAAGCCTGCAAGACAAATGCAAAGACTTGCAGATACATCTCTTCGCCCCGAACTTCCTCACCGAACGAAGCAGCCATTTAAACAAAATGCCAGCCTGGTTGGACAAGCTGGCAGATGATCTTCAGTTATAAACTGATACAAGAGGTCTTATTTTCCGGATTCGAAGATAAGGCCTTTTGTTTGTTTTCTTTCGAGAGACGACGGGACGAGCAATATGCGGCCTTCGCCTTCCGCACGTGCCGGCTGGCTCTTCAATCCGGCTATCCGCGAGAGCGCCTCGCTCAGCAACATCTCGTTGGTATCGCCAAAAGGTAATAATTCATTTCCTATGGCCAGTTCCTCGATCTTTACGTCCGGTTCAAAACCGTTTGCATAGTCGGCCTCGTGACGGGCATTATAAATGCGCAATGTAATCGGATGCAACAGCCAGCCATATTCTTCCTTCATTCCGAAAGTGTTACCGCCGACCCGTTTGCCAATCGTTTTTCCTCCTATGATCGTGATATTGCTGCGGGTCATGTAAGGGATCAGGCAGTTGATCACGGCCTCCGAAGCGGATGCGGTCACACTTCCCGTCAGCACATAAATGCGCTTCAGATCCAGGTTGGCATTTCCTAATTCGGCATTCTTTTTCAACAGCAGCGTTTCATTGCTTTTAGATTGCTTTTCGTTATGCTCCATGATGCAGAATGTCTTACCCAAAGCATCGGCCGGAGCCAAGAGAGAGGTCATCAACTGCGCACAAGTTACCAAGCCACCCTGGTTATATCGCAGGTCCAATACAAATTCGCTAACGTTCTTCGCTTTAAACTGCGCAAAAATCTGTTTCATCCGGTTGTCATACTCTTCACCTTCATCATTGGGACCGGAAGTAAAGCTGTTATACACTAAATAACCAATCTTCCTGCCATTGATCGTATAAACAGAATCTTTCAGGAAAGGTGTATCTTCCACTGCGCGGGAAGCTGCAATCGAAATAGTTTCCCTCTCATTAAAAGCGACCTCATTACCTTTCCTTTCCACATCAGCCAATAAAAAAGTGGTCTCACTTCCACTATAAAAAGCAGACGTGTTCGTCACGTTCGGAGTCTCACTGCCGACAGCGATAATCCAGTCGCCACGTTTCAATCCGGCCTCAGCAGCAGGAGAGCCGGGCAATACATATAAAACCCAGGCATAATAATAGTTACCTTTTTTATACGAGGCGAATTCAAATCCATACGAATCGGATGCCGTAACGGACTTCGTCTCCTCTTTCTTTTTCTCTATCCAGGAGAAAGTGAGCCATCCGTCTTCGTATTTTACACCATCCTGGTCAGACAACAATGATTCGAAGAACTTGTCAGGAGATTGTGAGAAGTTCAAGTTTCCTTTGTCGGGCACATCCTCATTCCATAAATAGTAATCCGTCATGATCTTATAGATCCAATCGTTCGTACCTTCGTCGGAAAGGTCCGGAACCTTATCATCCGTCGTACAGGACGGTACAAGCAAAAGGACAGCAAACAATCCCATGAGGACGGCAAACGTCGTTTTCACTAAAGCGAACTTCTGTTTCATTGTCATATCTGTATTAATTGAAAAAAATAACCGCGCAATTTCCAAACGGAAACTGCGCGGCTTTTATTGGAAAAACTTACGTTTTTTATTATTCGCCTAACAGGATTTCCAGGATCTGGACTGCAGCTTTCGCTACAGAAGTACCCGGACCGAAGATGGCAGCAACACCTGCTTTGTACAGGAAGTCATAATCCTGTGCAGGGATAACGCCACCGGCGATCACAATGATATCTTCACGTCCTAACTTCTTCAGTTCTTCGATCACCTGCGGAACCAAAGTCTTGTGTCCGGCAGCCAAAGAAGAAACACCCATTACGTGAACGTCGTTTTCTACAGCCTGGCGGGCAGCTTCGGCCGGAGTCTGGAACAACGGTCCCATATCCACGTCGAAACCACAGTCTGCATAACCTGTAGCTACAACTTTAGCACCACGGTCGTGTCCGTCCTGCCCCATCTTGGCGATCATGATACGCGGCTGGCGACCCTCTTTCTTGGCAAACTCGGCAGTCAGCTCACAAGCCTTCTGGAAGTCTGCATCTTTCTTCGTTTCTGATGAATACACGCCTGATATAGTTCTGATGATTGCTTTATAACGACCTACTACCACTTCGCAAGCATCCGAGATTTCTCCCAATGATGCACGCAAGCCGGCTGCTTTGACAGCCAGTTCCAACAAGTTACCTTTCTTCGTGCGAACGCATTCCGTGATGTCGGCCAACGCTTTCTGTACGGCTTCTTCGTCACGGTTGGCACGCAGTTCTTTCAACAGTTCGATCTGCTCGTTACGAACGGCAGTATTATCGATTTCAAGGATATCGATCGGATCTTCTTTCGGCAGACGGTATTTGTTCACACCGACGATTGTCTGGACGCCGGAGTCGATACGAGCCTGCGTACGGGCAGCAGCTTCTTCGATACGCATCTTCGGCAGACCGGTTTCGATAGCTTTCGCCATACCGCCCATGCTTTCGATTTCCTGAATCAATGCCCAACCTTTATGAACCAGTTCGTTTGTCAGAGATTCCACATAGTAAGAACCTGCCCACGGGTCGATTTCTTTACAGATCTTCGTTTCCTCCTGGATATAAATCTGAGTGTTACGGGCGATACGTGCAGAAAAGTCTGTCGGCAAAGCGATCGCTTCGTCCAATGCGTTCGTGTGCAGAGACTGCGTGTGACCTAAAGCAGCAGCCATAGCTTCAATACAAGTACGGCCTACGTTGTTGAACGGATCCTGTTCGGTCAGCGACCAACCAGAAGTCTGGCAGTGAGTACGCAAAGCTAAAGATTTCGGGTTCTTGGCACCGAAACTCTTCACGATCTTCGCCCACAACATACGTGCGGCACGCATCTTGGCGATCTCCATGAAGTGGTTCACACCGATCGCCCAGAAGAAGGACAAACGCGGAGCGAAAGCATCGATATCGATACCTGCGTTCACACCGGCACGAAGATATTCAAGACCGTCGCAAAGCGTATAAGCCATTTCGATGTCGGCTGTCGCACCTGCTTCCTGCATATGGTAGCCGGAGATGGAGATGGAATTGAACTTCGGCATCTTCTGAGAAGTATATTCGAAGATATCGGCGATGATACGCATGGAGAATTCGGGCGGGTAGATATAAGTGTTACGCACCATGAACTCTTTCAGGATATCGTTCTGGATCGTACCGGCCATTTCTTCCAACTTAGCGCCTTGTTCCAAACCGGCATTGATATAGAATGCCAATACGGGAAGAACACCGCCGTTCATTGTCATGGAAACAGACATCTTGTTCAAAGGAATACCGGCAAACAGAACTTTCATGTTTTCCAACGAACAAATAGAAACACCGGCTTTACCGACGTCACCAACCACACGTTCGTTGTCGGCATCGTAACCACGGTGTGTCGGAAGGTCGAATGCGACAGACAGACCTTTCTGGCCGGATGCCAGGTTACGACGATAGAATGCGTTGGACTCTTCAGCTGTAGAGAAACCTGCATACTGACGGATTGTCCAGGGACGCATAGCATACATACCGCTATACGGGCCACGCAGATAAGGAGGCAGACCGGAAGCATAGTTCAAGTGTTCCATACCTTCCAAGTCTTCTTTAGTATATACGGGTTTCACCTCGATGTGCTCGGGTGTTTTCCAATTGGCTTCGATGCCATTGGCTTTTGCCCATTCGGCAGCATTAGTAGCTGCAAAACCGGCATTCTTTATATCTATGTTTTTAAAATTTGGTCTCATAATTGTTTCTACTTAAGCGATTCCTAATTTTACGTTGAAAGCTTTCAATGTTTCAAGCACGTTGCTCTTTACATTTACATATTGGTCGATGCCCACTGCTTTCAGATCTTCCATGCAAGCAGGCATACCGGCTACAACAAATTCTGCTCTTCCGGCCAAAGCCTTGTAAGCAGCAGGAGCCAATTCTGCATATTCATCATCGCTTGAGCAAAGAACCACGATTTCAGCACCAGCCTCAACAGCGGCTTCAACACCGGCTTCAACCGTATCGAAACCTAAGTTATCAATAACCTTATATCCTGCACAAGCAAAGAAGTTGCTTGAGAACTGGGAACGGGCCAGGCGCATAGCCAGATTACCGATCGTCAACATGAATACTTTCGGAGTCTTGCCGCTCTTTTCCGTTGCCAGACGCAAAGCTTCAAATTCGGAAGCGCCGCGCGAGAAGTCAAGGGCCGTAACAGTAGCTTCGCCACAATCGTGACCGCCACCACAACAGCAGGAAGGAGCTTCTTTGATCTTTCCGGCAGCCACTTCGTTGAAGTTCGGGAACTGGTTGGTTCCTAACAAGATTTCACGACGGGTAGCAACCGCTTTCTTACGGGCTTCATTGGAAGCGTTAACGGCTTTCTGGATTTCTCCGGAAGCGACTTCCACACCAAAACCACCTTTGTCTTCCACTTCCAGGAACAACTTCCAAGCAACATCTGCCAAGGAGTTCGTCAAGACTTCCACATAATAAGAACCGGCAGAAGGATCGACAACCTTATCCAAATGGCATTCTTCCTTCAACAGCAACTGCTGGTTGCGGGCAATGCGTTCGGAGAAGTCGTCGGGAGTCTGATAAGTCTTATCGAACGGACGAACCGTGATCGAATCGACACCGGCAAGAGCAGCCGACATGGCTTCTGTCTGTGAACGCAACAAGTTTACGTGAGCATCATAAACAGTCATGTTCCATTCCGAAGTCTGTGCATGAACATGCATCTTGCAAGCACACTGGCAAGCAGGATTGTAAGCAGCAACGATTTCAGCCCACAACCAACGAGCTGCACGGAACTTGGCGATTTCCATGAAATAGTTGGAACTGATACCGAAATTGAATTTGATCTTCTTGGCAACTTCCGTAGCATCCTGGCCGGCTTCGGTCAGCTTAGCCAACAGTTCGTTACCCCAAGCCAATGCATATCCTAACTCCTGAGAGATATAGGCACCTGCATTGTTGAAGTAGAAGGCATTTACAGCCAATACTTTGTAACCCGGCAGAGCAGCGCCTGCTTTGAGCACAGCGGCAGCAGCTTCCACCCAGTTTTCATTTTCCTTACCTTTTACCAGAGGTTTCTTGAACGGATCGTAGTTTACAGAGCCTTTGCATTTTTCCAGGTCTGCGCCTTTGCTTTTGAAATAGTCGGCGAGAATACCGATCAGCATTTCAGCCTTGCAATTGCAAGTGTTGAAATTCAGTTCCACACATTCAGGACAAATACCGTCAAGCAGGGTAGCAATGTTTTCAGCGTTTACGTCGCTTCCCTTAACGATGAAGCCAAGAGACGTCACACCCTTATTCAGGATGTCAAGGGCTTTTTCATTAGCACCTTTGAAACAGGTGACTTCGATGTTCTGGCGCACCTTCCAATCGTTGTCCTTCTTTGTTCCGCGAACGTAAGGGAATTCACCGGGAAGAGACTCGGTTGTCTTCAAACCTTCGATGTCTTCTGCACGATAGAAAGGATTCACATTAAATCCTTCGCCTGTCTTCCAAACAAGCTTTTTCTCAAACGGAACCCCTTTCAGGTCGGCCGTAATCTTCGCCATCCACTCTTCAGTAGACACAGGTGCGAATTCTGAGAAAAGTTTTTCTTTTAATTCTGCCATAATATTAGTTATTTTAATACTGGTATTAGTAATTGTTCAATAGTATATTGTTCAATAACAGGAGGCAAAGGTAGAATAAATAAACTTGAACGCAAATGAAATACTAACGAATTTGATAGCTCTTTTAACGCCTTTTAGTGGAGACACGAAGAATTCGATACCAAAATGACAAGGGATAAACATTTTCTTCAAAAAAATTCCCCTAAATGATACATCGGAATAAAATATTTACTAATTTCGCAACGTCAAACAAAGACAATCTGGTGCATTCGTCTAGTGGTCCAGGACGCCGCCCTCTCACGGCGGAAACTCGGGTTCGACCCCCGGACGCACTACAAAAAGCTCGCAGTTTATTTGCGAGCTTTTTCTTTTTTCGGAAAATCTCTTACAAGACTTTAAAACTCTATAAAAATCATACTTCCTATAAATCATTTATCCCTTATGCTTTGTTTATATTTCACATAACATATAACATAAAATGAAGTTTATCATGAATAAAGGGACTATCGGATTAAATGCCGGAGCAATCTGCAATTTATTGTTAGATGGTGGGTGTTGGAGTTTTGAGGAGTTGAAAAAGGCAACCGCTTTAACGGAAGCTGATCTGTGGTCGGCGATCGGATGGCTGGCAAGGGAAAACAAAATCGAAATAAAAAGTGCCAGTAGCCAATTGGCTTTCTCTCCGGGAATGAATTGTTATTTCTAAACAACGGTAGGATGTTTGTAGTATCTGCCGTCATCTTCCGGACGACAGATACTGCAACATCAGGAATGAATCCCTTTATTCCGGTTTTCTGAACAATGTCGAAACGACCACGTTGTCCCCGTCATTAGGAGCCGGCTGCAAATCCAGCAAACGGGCAATTATCAGATATAAATTGACATTCGCCATAACCGGCAACTCGACATTCTGTTTGAAAGAAGGTCCTGCCGCATAGAAAATAGCCTCCATTTCCGGAGTAAAATTATCATATCCATGTGTAGCCGCAAATATAGGACGCGATTCGGGACGGAATTGCAAATACGTCCCGATATCCGGTAATACGAACAGATCGCCTATACGCGGATTCTTCCCATACACGAACTTTTCCGGAATCTCGTTCTTTCTCCACGCCGTCACATGAGGTACACGCTTCAGGATTGCATAAGCGCTATCCGTATAAGTTGGTTTCGGATAAAGCAAAGTCGGTACTCCGTCGAAGACATAATCGAAACTGTCGCGAGGCAGATAATCGTTCAGGTTCACATAATTCTCCGGATAATAAGTTGCCATGCCATGATCGGACAGGACGATAAAATCAATCCGGTCAAAGATATCCAGCCTACGGGCTTTAGCAAAGAAGTCACCTAATATACGGTCCAAATGTTCAACCGTCGAAAGGGTCGCCGCCGAATCGGGAGTTGCCCTATGCCCGATTCCGTCCGGTTCTTCCATATACCACATTATCAGATGCGGACGAACTTCCTCAGGCAGTTGCAACCAGGCAATCACCGAATCCGCCCGGTCAGAAAAAGGAACATTCTTATCGAACGGTTTCCAGATCGAAGGCTGGCGTCCCTGTATCGGATATTCGCTACCCACCCAATAGAACGAGGCGGTCCGGACACCCTGCTTTTCCGCCGTATTCCAAATCGGTTCACCACCGAAAAAAGCAGGATTAGGATTTCCCATTATATAAACGCTGTCCAGATCGGGTGCGTAAAAGAAATTGTTCACCAATCCGTGATGATCCGGATGCAAGCCTGTCGCCATACTGTAATGGTTCGGGAAAGTAACACTCGGAAAACTGGGACGAAAAGCCGCCTTCACACCTACGCGTGCCAACGAATCGAGCGTCGGCGTATGGGCTTGCGACGGGTAATCGGATCGAAAACCGTCCATAGACAAGACTACGACGTAATGTTCCTTCTTCGAATGGTCCGTACATCCGGTTATCGATAAACAGATTATCAAAAAGAGACTTACCAATATAAATGTCAAAAATCTGTACATATTAGGTTTAGAAAATATACTTAAAACCAATCTGGGCATGCCAGCGGGACAAAATATCATTCTTGGCGATCGTATTTCTCGAATTATAAGCATACGTGTTTGTATAGTTGCCATCTTCACCCTTCTTATTCCCGATTACCTGCAAAGGCATTACGTTATAGGCAGCGGTGTAGGTGGTTCCCCATTTCTTATTCAACATATTGGCAAAGTTCGTAACGTCGAATGTCACCTGAAATTTGCTGCCACGGTCTTTCAGCACGAAAATATCCTGTGCGACATGCAGATCGACCTGATTTTCCCATGGGGCCGAATTGGAGTTGCGCATGGCGTACGCTCCGCGATGTTTCTTCGCATAGCTGTCGCCTTCGATCCATTCGTTAAACTTCCGACGGTCTTCTTCCGTATTGAATTCCATCTTCTGCAGTTCGTCTTCAGTCGGGATATAAAGCAATGAGTTTCCCCCCCAGCCGTCACCGTTGTAGTCGATATAGACTGTTTTCTTTTTCTCGGCATCGTAGTAGGATTCGTTCATCGTCAGACTGTAACGCTGTCCCACGTAACCGTTATAGACGAGAGAGACGGTAGTCGCCATGAAGCCTTTGGCATAGCGGGGAGTCCGATAGCCGACAGAAACCATCACACGGTGAGGAATATCGAACATGGAATAAGCCAGACCGGGACTGTTGGAATCTACAGCATAATTATATTTCCAGTTGGAATAAGCCACAGAAGAGGTTCCGTCATACACCGATTTAGAATGTCCGAACGTATAAGACGCAACCAAATCCAAACCGAAATGAAAACTCTTTTCAAACAAGGCAGACAGAGAATAGGTATATCCCATATTCGTATTTTTCAGATTGGTAATGCTGAAATACTTCTTGTCTACGGAGTAATAAGGGGTGGCGGAAGTTTCCACACCTGGAACGGCATAGACTTTGGCATTGCTCGATAATGCCAGGTTCTCGAAATATACGTTATTGAATGTTTTGGAATAAAGCCCTTCCAAAGTCATCTTCACATCACCGGGCAAGGTACGTTCCAGTGCCAAGTTCACACGGAAAACCTGCGGATATTTAAAATCTTTGGACACCGTCACAACATCGGGAGTCGCGGGACTTCCCTTTTGGGAATTCATGGCACCGATCGGGTCATCCGCATATTGCCCCAGCGAAGGGGCGGAAGTCGAGCCGGAAGCAAAGATAGTCGTACCTTTCTGCTCAACCCCGGTATTATTATAAGCATTGGAAAGCCATACAAAAGGAACACGTCCCGTAAACAACCCCAATCCACCACGAATCAAAGTGGTCCGGCTGTCATCCGTATACCAGCGGAATCCCAGACGAGGAGAAACCATCACTTTGGCTCCAGGCATTTCTCCCACTCTTTCCTTAATATTTTTACTTGCGGCATATTCATTGAACTCATTATTGGTAGTCGGATCATTAAACAACAAAGGAATATCGAAACGCAAACCGTAAGTCAGCGAGAAATTATCGGCAACATCCCATTTGTCCTGTGCATAGAAACCGAACTGACCGGCTTTAATGATAGGTGTATAGCGATAGTTACCGCCTGTCACATCGGGATCCGTATACTTGAATACATATTTGGAAGGGCTGTCGTTCAAGAATGCGTCCATCGAACCGAACTCCCATGAGCCGGTAACAGCTTGGATAAAGAGGTTCTTCATCCGGAAGATTTCATTGTGCGTACCGAAGGTAAAGGTATGATTTCCCTTATACCAGGAGAGATTGTCCTCAAATGTGTAAATATCTTGGTCCAGAGCGTTAGCACCTGAAGAATACTCCGTACCGATGTTGACCGTCATATTGTTCGTTCCGCTATTATCGCTACCGTTAATCTTTACGTTCGGTCCCTGATAAGCCACCTGGCGTTCATCCCGGACTGTCGTAACACCTGCACGAAATTCATTATACAAAATATCGCTCAAATGAGAGTTCCACTCGGCCACAAACGAATTCGTCTTATTTTTCATCCGGTAACCGCTTCCGTTAAAGAAGTAAGTCGTACTTGACGGGCTGAAAATATCATCGTATGAGTTATTATACTGATAACGAAAAGCCAGTTTATTGTTCCTGTCGATATTCCAATCAATACGTCCTAAGAAATTAAAGGCTCTCTGATCTACATCGCGTGACCCGAAACTCTCTCGGATTCCGGTATATTCTTCATACTTATCGGCTATTTTCTGTGCCATATCGGTGGTAAAGCCTTTCTCGTCATATCCGGCATAAAAACGGGACGGGTAAGATTCCTTGCGGTTTTCGGCATTAGCAAAGAAGAACAGCTTGTCTTTGATGATCGGACCGCTCAACGTCCCACCAAAAGTTTTTGTGGACTGTTCCGTCAATTTATCCTTTATGTTATCTTTATAAGCATTGTATTTTCCGTAGAGACCTTCATTTGTAAAATAGGAATAGACCGATGCATGGTATGTGTTGTTTCCCTGTTTGGTAATTGCATTGATGCCACCTCCGGTAAAACCGCTCTGACGGACATCGAAAGGAGCTACCACCACCTGGATTTCCTGGATGGCATCCATCGAAATCGGGTTGGCGTTCGTCTGGCCGCCGTTTGTTCCCGACGGAGCCAGTCCGAAAACGTCATTGCTTACCGTACCGTCGATCTGAAAACTATTATAACGGTTGTTGGAACCGGCAAAAGTGACACCTCCATTCTTAGAAGTCATCGCCATCGGCATATTCTTCACGATATCGTAAATATTACGGTCAACCGTCGGAGTACCTTGTATTTTCGATGTAGAAAAGTTTTTGGATGCACCGATATTCGCTTTTGCATCAGCCGTAACCACCACTTCACCCAATTGTTCCGAACTGGGATACAAGGTTGCATTCTGAGTATATGTATTACCCAGTTCCAGTCTGATATCCGTAAAAATAGCCTTTTTATAACCGATATAGGAAATCTCCACTTTATAAGGCCCGCCGGTACGCATTCCCTGGATCGTATAGCGTCCATCTACATTCGTAACCGCACCATACAGCGTTCCGGACGGCTCGTGCACCACTACCACCGTAGCCCCTATCACATTCTCATTCTGATCATCGATAACTTTTCCGCTCAGTGCAGAAGTTGTCACCTGAGCCTGCACAGAAAAACCTATGCATATCAAAATAAATACAAAAAAGCAGATAACTTTTCTCATACAGAAATTTGTTTTAATAAATACCCTCTACATAATTTAACATTGCGACACAAAGATACAACCTTATAATCACGTTTTTATTACATTTCTGCATAAAATTAACGACAACTTATTAACTCTCACTCCCATTACGAAGCTCATCAGCAATATCCCGATGCTGATGAGCCAACTCTTCTTCCCCTATATGTAGAAATGCCTCAGCAAGATATTCATGGGCTGCAGCATGCTTCGGTTTCAAGTCGACAGCTTTCATAAAGTCAGAAACGGCCTCGTCATAATATTTCAGTTGGAGATAAGATTTCCCACGATTATAACGCGCTTTAAAAGAGTTAGGGTTAAGCCGCACAGCTTCATTCAGACAAGTAACCGCCTGGAAGTTGTCACCCAAATCGAGAAGAGTCACCCCTTTACGCACCCAAGCATCCACAAATTCGGGATAAAGCCTGAGCGCCTTGTCGAAAGAGCGGATAGCTGCATTCGGATCATGCGCTTTCGTGATACATTCATTCCCCATCAAATAGTATTCGTGAGCGTATTCTTTCTGGATCTCCCGCTGAGCATGTATCTCCTCCCTGAGTTTTTTGATCTGCGCCCGTTGAGTATTTATAATTTGCAATTTCATACGAAGCAACCGTTGTACCTCCGGCTTTTCCAGCTCGTTCCGTTTACTTACGGCAGCCGCAAAGGCCTCGACCGTCTCTTTTACATTACCGGATTTAAAACTATGGGCGGCGCGTGCATACAGCAATTCCGCTTCACTTTCACGCAAACTCTTTTCGATCAGCTGCCGATCATTAAACATCTGGCTAAACTGCACAATCTCTTTCCGCACAAAGATGTCATGCGGAGAAATCCGACTTTTCAATACCAACCCTTCCAGAGACGTGCAACGGCTTAAAGCGACATACGTCTGACCTCCGGCAAACACACCGCCTGTCAAATCCACCACGACACGGCTAAACGTAAGCCCCTGGCTCTTATGTACGGTGATCGCCCAGGCAAGTCGGATCGGCAACTGCTCGAAAGTCCCCACAATCTCCTCTTCGACCTTTTTCTCCTTTTCGTTGTACTTATATTTATAGTTACGCCAGGAAGTTGGCTCGACCAGATATTCCCTCCCGTCCTCCAACAGGACGTAGACATTTCCATTCTCGTCAATCCCCGACACCATACCGATCGTACCATTGACCCAACGGCGTTCATAATCATTATCGATAAAGATGACCTGAGCCTGTTCCTTGATGGACAAGTTCAATTGTGTCGGTAGAGACGATTCGGGAAAATCACCTTTGATCTTACCGTGAGAGACAAATTCTTCACCGGGCAATTCCGCCAACTTCCGTTCATTAATAAAATCCACCTGATCCCGCCGGGTGGCAAGCGTGATGTACATATCTTCATTTCGAGGTGTAAAATCGGGGAAATAGCGAGCATTCAATGTGTCCAACTCCTGTTTCCGCGCGGCATTGTTACGGATGCGGTCCAAAATATTGATAAATACCGGATCTGTCTGCCGATACACTTTCTGCAATTCAATCGGGACCAGATTTATATCCTTGAAGACACGGGCCGAAAAGAAAAACGGACTGGCATAGAAAAGACTTAATATTTCCTTCTGATCAGAAGGGACTACAGGCTCCAATTGAAAGACATCGCCGACAAACAACAACTGCTTGCCCCCGAACGGCAAACGCATATTACCGGAAAAGACACGCAAAATCCGGTCGACACAATCGATAATATCTGCCCGCGCCATCGAAATCTCATCAATAATGATCAATTCTACTTCCGAAATCAACTTCCGATGTTCTTTCCTGTATTTGAAGAACTCGAAGATACGCCCGTTCTTCAGACTCAGGTCCGGATCATCTGGCAACATCGGACGAAAAGGCAATTTAAAAAAGGAATGAAGCGTCACCCCCTCCGCATTAATCGCCGCTATCCCAGTCGGCGCCAATACGACATATTTCTTTTTTGTATGCGCGCAAATGTATTTCAGGAACGTGGATTTACCCGTTCCAGCCTTTCCGGTCAGGAAAACGGACTGGCGTGTATGGGTGATCAGTTGCAAGGCATCCTGAAACTCCTTATTATCTATATCTAATTGAAATTCCAATCGTCTAATTTTTGAGTAGACAAAGCTATAGAATATTTTATATATCTACTTATAAAAAGTTCATAATTTATTTGCAGAAGTCCGGAACTTTACCTTACTTTGTGATATCAAAATAATATCATATATAAATCATTATGAAAACACAGGAAAAGAACTTCGACGGCATTAAAATATCCGGTTTTACGGTTATATTTATCATGCTTGCTTTAACAGGGACAGCCATATATCTACTATCGTTGTCACAAATATCAAGTACCATCGCCGGTGTCATCTGCGGGATATGCGTAGTTGTCATGTCTCCCGGATTTATGATCATTCAGCCGAACAATTCACGCGTATTGACTTTTTTCGGTAGATATGTCGGAACAGTCATAAGCAACGGTTTCTATTGGGTAAATCCACTTTTCCAGAAATCGACCGTAACATTACGTATCCTTAACCTGAACATCGATCCGATCAAGGTCAACGACAAAGTAGGAAATCCGATCATGATCGGAGCCGTAGTTGTCTGGAGAATAAAAGACACCTATAAAGCCTGTTTCGATATATCTGGAAACATTCGGGAGTTTGTCCAAATACAAAGCGATGCCGCTCTTCGGCAAGTTGCAGGCATGTATGCTTACGACACAAACGAAACGATTGACAAAGTCACACTCCGCTCCGATGAAAGCGGAGAAATAACCCAACGCTTGGAAGACGAACTTAACAGCCGTCTCGCCATCGCCGGAATCGAAATCGTAGAAGCACGCATCAACTACATAGCTTACGCATCCGAAATCGCCAGTGTGATGTTGCGCCGCCAGCAAGCAGATGCCATCATCTCTGCCCGCGAACGGATCGTTGAAGGAGCCGTCAGCATGGTGCATCTGGCATTGGAAAAACTGGAAAAAGACGGCGTTGTCGAGCTGGATGAAGAACGGAAAGCAGCAATGGTCAGCAATCTGCTGGTAGTCCTTTGCGCAGACGAGTCCGCACAGCCTGTAGTCAATACAGGTACTTTATATCAGTAATTTATACAATAATATAAATATGGCCAAAAAAGAAAATGGAAATGCGACCAAAAGTTTCATATTGCGTGTGGACGCAGAAATGATGGAAGCGATTGAGACTTGGGCAGCCGATGAGTTTCGGAGCACAAACGGCCAGATACAATACATTTTGGATCAGGCCTTACGCAAGGCGGGCCGGCTCAAAAAGAAACGAAAACCAAAATCTGAAAAAGAGAATAAAGAGTAGAAAACAATAATAACGAAAACCTGTCCGGACGTTTTTTAAATATCCTTCGGTAGAAAATAGTTTTTCATCCGAAGGATATTTCTTTTTATATCGTATAAATCAGCGGCTAATAAATAACCACGCATCCTTATATTTCGGATTGGAACGGAGAGTTGCCATATAAGATTCCGCAGCTTCGCGATTATCGAATTTATCCGCATAGATACGATACTTCCCATCACGAACAACCTTACTGACATGGTTGCATTCGCTACGATCTACACCGGCAATAAATTCATCCGCCTGCGATTCCGAGGGGAAACTGGCAATTACGATATGATACATTTTTTTAGGCTGGACAATTACAGGCTTGGACACAAGTGCTTTCTTTTCCGGTACCGGAGCAGGCGCAACGTTTTTCACTTCACGCGCAATCACCTCTTCCGATGGTTCCTGCTTCATATCTGCCTCTGCCACCATGCTATCGGGCAAAACCGCTTCAGAAAAAACCGACTTTTGCCCGACCATTCCGGTAGGGACAAAACTGGCTGTATAGGTATCCTGGTTGACATCTTTCACCGGAGTGGAAACCAGCAGGAACAAAGCCAATGCGGCAGCTGAAGCCATAGCCGTACGGATAAGTTTACGACTGATCGGAATATAAAGAGTATCTTTCTTTTCTTTTTGGGATGCAAGAAGAATCTCTTCTCCCCGCTCCTCCTGCAACGGCGCGAGAGCCGGGAAATGGAAAACGGGCAAGCCATACGAAACGACACTGAACAAGTCGGTTTCACCCGGATGGAAAATCATCTGTCCCTCTTCTCCTATACTGAACGAGCCTAACACTCCAAACGACAACTTTCCATACTGTTGCAAAGAGTTCTTTATGTCCTCCACATCTTCTTCCAACATCAACTGTGCCTGACGATAGCTCACCGCATACACCTGCATATACGATTCAGGCAAAAGCCCGTCATTATGCTGCAGCGTCATATTGAAACCAATCTCTTTTCGCAAAGGACGAAACGTATGTTCCTCCACATGCTGCACGGCTGGAACAACCTGCAGAACAAAACCTCCGAACTTCGGTACAATCACACAATCATGCACCAGAAGCAAACGTTCAATATGTGTTACAATTCTAAGCATGCAACAAAGGTAAATCTTTTGTCCGAATTGCCAAAAAAATCATTCTATTTCGAGCACTTTCCAATGCGAACCGCATCCGAGTTCATTTTGTTCAGCAGTAATTAATATACTGTAGTTTCGCACCCCTCTTTCATGATCCCTGAAAGCTGTCTACGGGTCAGTAGATATTTAGTGGGGATAAAATTTTTCAAACTCAAAAGTTGTAGCGAACTTTGGGTCATGGAAAACGATTACTTGCAGATGTTGGCATAAATAGTGCTTCCTGTCCGTATACTTGATTATTTCACAGTCGTCGGTGTTAAACAGACATCGACAGAGATTCATATCAGCCTTGACGAAAAGATGAATCCGGAGTTGAGCGTGGATGTCCATTTTGAGTCCAAGGGGTTCATGGAAGCGGTAAGCGTCACAGATTTTCCCATCCGAGACCATAAGGTGATCCTGCGTATACGTCGCAGACGATGGACAGACACACGCACGGGCAAGAGTTTCAGCGTGCCTATTGATCTTGATGTCGTGGCCAAGGGCACGCGTTACTCCAAGGAATTTGGAGCTTTTTTAAAAGTCCCCCACCCACAGAGCGTGAATGAAATGAGAAGAACCCATTCGGTTACGGCATAGCCGTAACCGATCGTCTCTTATTATCCAGAAATATTCGATTTAGCGTATCTTTGTCGATGGCAAGCAAGTAAGTCAGAGTTCTAATGAATTTCAAGTTCAATTAAAAATGTGACACTGTAGGTCTGTAGAATGATTATTAGCCGATAGATGCCTTATGGAAGAGTACCTCACATTCCGAAAGACCGCAGGCTTGTCTATTGTATCTATTTATACTTATGAAAAATGGCAAAAAACGCAAAAATGATCAAGTCCCCTGATGGGAACAAACTGGCAATTGTAAATTGCCAGACGCTGCTGGTATTGATATTGCTGACACAGAAATGCAGGTATGCGTTCCGGAAGATCGAGATGGAGATAATAATCGTAGGTTCGGTAGCTTCACCAGTGAACTCAATAGGATTATCGCATGGTTGAAAGAGTGCCATATTACGACTGTAGCAATGGAAGCCACAGGAATCTATTATCTGTCACTCTTTCTAAAACTACAGGATGCTGGCATTGAAGTCATTCTGGTCAATCCGCTTGATGTTAAAAATTTATCTGGGCATAAAACTGACTCTGCCGATGCTGAATGGTTAATGTTGTTACATCGTTATGGTCTCTTAAAACCATGTTATCAACCTGGTAATACCGCCAGACAGATACGTAACCTTACACGACAACGTAATAACCTCTTACGTTCCGCGGGAAAACATATCCTGTATATGCAGAAATCTCTTGAACTGATGAATATAATGCTTTCTACTGTAATATCAGATATCACAGGATTATCAGGTAGAAGAATAATCTCTGCTATCTTGGCAGATAATCGTGCCCCGGAATATTTAGCATCACTAGCAATGTCTAATTGCAAGGCAAGCAAGGAGGAGATAGCCGCATCCCTTGAAGGGACATGGGATGCAGATCTGCTATTTACACTTAAGCAAAGCGTAGAGGCATATGATTTCTTTATTAATCAGATTACTGATTGTGATCAGGAGATTGAGAAACTGCTGAAACTATATCAAGTTCAAATGGACACAAACTCAGAGAAGTTGGTTCGTTACAAAAGAAAAAAGAATAGTCGTTCTAAGAATGCACCTGGTATAGACATTGAACTGTATGCATTTTCTGTGTGGGGTGTCAATGTCTTCGACATTCCCGGGTTGAAGGATACAGCTATCATGCAACTTATTGAAGAACTTGGACATGACTTTACAGAAAAGTTCGAAACTGCTGAAAAGTTCAGTAGTTGGTGTAACCTTGTTCCCAATAACAAGATATCAGGTGGCAAGTTACTTTCCAGCCGTATCATGAGGAAAAAAAATATTGTAGGCCAAATTTTCAGAACTGCAGCCTCTCCAATGGCACGGGATAAGTGCGAAATGGGCTATTACTATAGACGAATACGTGCTAAGAGCGGTGCATTACAGGCGAATGTGGCTACTGCTCACAAAATAGCTAAGATTTTTTATACTATGGTTAAAACCAAGAAGGCTTATGACTCTAGCAAAGTTGGACTTTGTGAAGAGAAGATCACAGAAAAGAAAATCGCCAAACTGGAACGAGCACTTGCTAAACTCAGGAATGCATCGTAAAAATAGAATTGACGCATAGGGATACATGGAAAAGCATCTTAAAGTAGAGATTCTATGGAAGACGAAGGTGGAGACGACAGCCCTGTCGATTAAGCACATAGCGCAGATGTACTACGTAAACGGCAAGTATTTCGCAGACTTATACCGCAACAGGCTGAGCGGTTACGCCGAATGGCACGAAACCGAGTTGGGGTGTGGATTCTACTTCAATGCCCCCGTACATGAGCCTCGACGAAACATGTCTGAGCAACGGAGAGGTGTGGACATTTCCACCAACAAGGAAGGCCACGGAGGGAAGGGCACATTGGCAGCGGCCATCCCCGGAAGCAAAAGCGAAGAGATCATATCCATCCTCATCGGCACAATGGGCAAGTCGGTCAGGTGGCGAGTCTAGGAGGTCACCTGCGACCTGTCACCGTCTATGATGCTCATTGCCGGAGAGGTCTTCTACAACACCCATGTGGTCAACGACCGGTTCCATGTACAACAGGTATATAATGAGGCAGTTGATGAAATCCGCATCGACATCCGTCGGCAGCTCATCGCCCAAGACAACACGCGTGACAAATCCGTTCCTCCGCCTACATACTCCACCAGCGAGACCATGCGCCCATATTCCGCCTCTGCAACATCTATGCTTAAACACAGGTTTATTACCTTGCACCATTTATTACCATGCGCCCTGACAGCTGTCTATCCTTAACAAAAAAACCGACTGTTGCTTACAGAATATGAAAAAAGGAGTCAACTCCTTTCGGACTGACTCCTTCTCTTTCTTTCAGCTTTGACTGACTTCTAAAACGGCGGCTATCTACTCTCCCACTTTTACGCAGTACCATCGACGCGGTTGGGCTTAACTTCTCTGTTCGGAATGGG
>NZ_CDRTCT010000025.1:0-92639 GCF_977054455.1 Parabacteroides sp.
AAGGTATATCATGGAATAGAATACTTGTAAAAACCGCCAGCTCATCAATGAGTAAGGAGGAGACCTTTGTTAAATTTGCACTTTCTGATTTTTGTTCTGAATTTTCTTGTATCTTAGCAGTCTGCACGGCTTAATGATTTTGTCCATATTTTTTGTTTGCACTTATAATATAGACTTTTATTTTTTAAGCTGTGCTCTTTTATTAATTAAATACACAAAAAGTAACCATACAGCAAAAGTGAACAAGACCCTTTGGAATTAGTATTGCGGGTAATATTTTTTAACGTTTCATAATGTAATGTTTTACCCGTATAAAGATGATAAAATGATAACCCGGCCGAGGAGGCGTTTTTATATCGCCGTGCATACCCTCAGCTGATTTTTTAAATGAAAGAACCGGGAATATTAACAGATCGGATGAACCGTCGCCCCGTCCATGTAAGTAAGGGCGGCGCCTATGGCCGTCCTGTATTCCGAATACTTGGGGATCAGGAAACGGACGCCGTACATCTCTTCCAGCTTGGGGAAGATCTCCTTGCATTGGGGGAGTTGCGTCAGGTTGCCGATCAGGACGAAATCGCGGATCGGGCTGTTGAGAGCCGAAAGGATGGCGGCCTGGCCGATCGATTGCAAGACCATGTGGATAATCCCGGAAGCAATGTCTTCGGGAGAGGCGTTACCGTCCGCCTTTCCGAAGTTGGAGGCGGTGGCGTCCAGCGGCAGGTCGGGCAGGGGACGGTTGCAGATGTCCTGTATCTGAAGGTCGATGTTCGTCAGGGTCCCTTTCCGGGCCATTTCAGCGATCAGATGGATGTCCTGCGTTTTCAGGAGCAGACGGGAGAGTCCGAGCAAGGTTCCGCCACCGACGCCGATCCCGCCGATATGCTGGATATGCGGCCCTTCCACCTTTACGAAAGAAGTTCCCGTCCCCATGCTTACGACAATCAGGTTTTCCAGCGAAGCGGCATATTTGGCTCCGAGGCCGTTGGCCAGAAATTCATCTGTCTTGGCTGTCGGCAAGCCGTAAAGCGGCTGGTCGATGAAAGCGCTTCCCACGCCCGTCAGCATCACCATCTCGATCTCCGGCAAGGTGATCCCGTTGTCATAGAGATACTTGCCGAAAGCTCCGAAGAGCGAGGTGACCGGATCTGTCGCCTTGACGAACATCGGCGACCGGATGCTCTTGTTTTCCACTCCGATAATCTTGGTGGTGCTTCCACCTACGTCAATACCTATTACTACGCCCATATTTTCACGATTTAGTTGTAACTTTCTGTATCTTTTCGCTTGCAAAGTTATAACTATTTCTTACATTGCCCCGGCAAATATAACCTTTATGTAATATGAAGATACGGCAGATAATGGCACTTACCGGCGCGACAGTCGTGTGTGGTAACGGCCGGGAAGACCACGAAGTGCAGTGCGCCTTCGCCAGCGACCTGATGAGCGATGTCCTGACATTGGATTGTAACGGCGTGCTCCTCGTCACGGGCTTGTGCAACATGCAGACGATCCGGACGGCGGAGATGGCGGATGTTTCCTGCATCCTGTTCGTCAGGGGAAAGAAAGCGACGCCCGATATTTTGCAACTGGCGGCGGAAAACGAGATGATCCTGATGGAAACGGACCACTCGATGTACCATACGGTCGGCGAACTTTATTGTAACGGCCTTCCGCCGATCTATTAAGCAAAAGGAGGTGAAGATATGCAATTCAGATTTGAACTGGAAGGAGGCAACTTCTCAAAAGCCGGCTATGCTTCGAGCCAGATAAAGAAGGTCTTGAAGCAACTGTCCGTCGATCCACGCATCATCAAGCGGGTGGTCGTCGCCCTCTATGAAGCCGAGGTCAACGTCGTGGCACATGCCTGGCGGGGGACGGTTCTGGCCGATATCGAAGCCGACAGGATCAGCCTCCTGTTGCAAGACGAAGGTCCCGGCATCCCCGATATCGGACAGGCCATGCAGGAAGGTTTCTCCACCGCATCGGCTGCCGTCCGCGAGATGGGGTTCGGTGCAGGCATGGGGTTGCCCAATATGAAGAAGAATGTAGATGAATTAACGATCGAGAGCAAAGTAGGAGAGGGCACGGTTGTCCGTATGCTGACCTATTTCTCCGCAAACGACAGATAGCCATGGAAGAGACAAAGTTTTACCACGCATTGAAAATAGACAATGACCGTTGTGTCGGCTGTACCCACTGCATGACGAAGTGCCCGACCGGTGCGATCCGTATCCGCGAGGGGAAAGCCTCCATCCGTAAAGGTTGGTGTGTGGACTGCGGCGAATGTCTGAAAGCCTGCCCGACGGAAGCCATCTATGTGGAGCAGGACGACTTCCAGAAGATCTTCGACTACAAGGCCCGTGTCGTGCTGGTCCCGACGGTCTTTATCGGGCAGTTCTCCAAATATACGACGGAGGAGGAGATTTTCAGTGCGTTGTACGAATTGGGGTTTACGCATGTGTTCCAGGTCGAGTTTACGGCAGACATGATCCACCGCGAGATGCTCAGGCAGATGGAGCTGGCGGAGGATAAACCTGTCATCAGTTCGTTTTGCCCGGCTATCGTCCGGCTGATACAGGTGCGCTTCCCGGCCCTGGTCGATAATATCTTGTTGGTGAAGCCGCCGGTCAATGCGACAGCCACTTACTATCATAAGGTATTGGAGGAAGACGGTTTCTCGTCCGAAGAAATCGGTATTTTTTATGTGACGCCTTGTGCGGCCAAGATTGCCTCCTTGAAAGGCGCGGAGGGATATTCGTCCACGATCAAGGGCGTGATCAATATGGACACGCTATATAATAAGGTATATCATATCCTGAAAAACCGCCCGAAGAACTACACGCCCGAATGCGTTCTTCCGCCCTCCCTGACCAAGAAGGAGATGCGTTGGAGCCAGACGGGAGGCGAAGCCAAGCATTTCTCCGGCCGCTGCCTGGCGATCGACGAGATACACAATGTCATCGAGTTCTTGGAGCGGATGGAATCGACCACCGAAGTCCGCAATGTGGACTTTCTCGAACTGCGTGCCTGCGACCGGAGCTGTGCCGGCGGCGTGCTGGCTGTCGCCAACCGTTTCCTGACGGCCGAGCGGGTGATGAAGCGTTCGATGAAGTGCGACAAGGCTCCGCTGATCTATTCCGATCGGTTGGAGGCGTTGTCTTACCTGAAACAACACATCACCATTCGTCCGCTTCAGCCCAACCCGAAGTTGCGATACGAAGGGAATATCGAAGAAGTCCTGAAAAAGATGGAGCAGGTGCGCAAGCTGATGTGTTATCTGCCCGGCATCGACTGCGGGGCCTGCGGTTCACCCAACTGCCAGGCGTTGGCGGAAGACATCGTCCGCCACGAGGCGCAGTTCAGCGATTGCGTTTTCATGCAGCGTAATATGGAGAAGCACGGGAAGCTGGACAAGGAACATGCTTTCCGCCTGATCGAAAAGACTTGGGGGAAAGACCGGTTGAATAAAGATTGTTATAAGAAAGGAGCCAAATATGAAGGTCAGTGATTTAGTGAAAGAATTGGACTTAACCGTTTTTTGCGGGGAAGCAGGGCTGGACGCGGAGATTTCCGGCGGTTATACCAGCGACCTGTTGAGTGACGTAATGGGGCATATCGATGAAGGAATGTTGTGGATCACGATGCAGACGCACCAGAACATCGTGGCGGTCGCCACCCTGAAAGATGCGGCGGCCGTCCTGATCGTGAACGGGGCTTCGCCGGACGAGGAAACGCTTGAGAAAGGAAAAGAGGAAGACGTGCCTTTGCTCGGAACGCCGCTTTCCGCATTCGAAGTAACGGGAAAAATCTACCGGCTTTTGCAACAGGCATGAAGGAGTTCCGGGTAGATTTGCACCTGCACACCTGCCTTTCGCCTTGCGGAAGCCTGGAGATGAGTCCGCAGCGGATTGTGGAAACGGCCCTCGAACGGGGGGTGGATGCCATTGCTGTGACGGATCATAACAGCACGCTGCAATGTCCCGAAATCCAGGTTTTAGGGGAGGAGCGGGGACTCATGGTCTTTGCCGGTGCGGAGGTGACGACACGCGAAGAGGCACACTGCGTGGCGCTTTTTGCAGATGACCGTGCCCGTGCCGCTTTTCAGACGTATCTGGAAGTTCATCTGCCGCCTGTTCCGAACGACCCCGAACGCTTCGGCGACCAGGTCTGGGTGAACGCCCGGAACGAGATCGTGGGGGAGGCTCCCTATCTGCTGATTTCCGCCCTCGACCGGAGTGTGGAACAGATTGCCGCAGAAGTGCATCGTCTGGGCGGGTTGTTCATTGCGGCCCATGTCGAACGCCCTTCGTTCAGCCTGATCAGCCAGTTGGGATTCATTGATCCTTCCCTGCCTTTGGATGCGATCGAGTTCAAGGAGGTTGCCCGCTATGAAAGGCTGTCGGCGGTACATGCCTATTTGAAACGTTACACGAGTTACAGCGCTTCCGATGCGCATTATCCCGAACAGATCGGTACGAAATATTCCCTGCTAAGAGCCGATCTGCTTGATTTTGAACATTTAGCGATGGCTTTCCGGAAGGAAAACGGTCATACGATTGTAACAGCATGAATAATCTATCTTTCCATATCACCGATATCACGGCAAACAGCATCCGGGCGAATGCTTCGGAGATAGGTCTGTTTATAGAACAACGGGAGGGCCGGATCACGATCCGCATTACGGACAACGGCTCAGGAATGGATGCCGGGACGATTGCCCGCGTCACAAATCCGTTCTACACCACCCGTACGACCCGCAAAGTGGGTCTCGGCATACCCTTCCTGATCCAGAATGCAGAGCAGACCGGCGGAACTGTGTCCATAACATCCGAGCCGGGAAAGGGGACGGAGGTGACCGCCTCTTTCCATTCCGACCATATCGATTGCCCGCCTTGGGGGGATCTTCCGGGAACGGTCGCCATGTTGGTCACCGGCAATCCGGATATCAATGTCCGTTTTGAATATCAGGCAGGAGAAACCATATTCTCTGTCAGCACGAATGAGATAAAAGAGATTTTGGACGGCATCCCGCTCAGCCATCCGAAAGTGATGCTGTTGGTAAAAGAGATGATCAAAGAGAATATCAGGCCCTAACCTTTTTGACCGGTTTTTGTCAGGTAGTAGTTGTAACGCTCCATCACTTCGCGCACATAGTTGAAGGTTTCCGAACCACGCAGGTAACCGTGTTTGCAGACCGGATCGTTATAGTATTCCGGATCGTTCTTCAAACGGATATATTCGGCCACATTATCATCCCAAACGTAGGGGTTCTTGCCATATTTCTCCGCCAGCCGCTGCGCATCGTAAATATGCCCGATTCCTGCATTGTAGGCGGCCAATGTAAACTTGATCTTTTCGACCGGATCGGCCACCTTCCCGAATCCCTGACGGAAACGGCGCAGGCAATCCACGCCTGTACGGATGCCCGTATCGGGGTCTTTCAGTTCGTGAGGCGTCACGCCCAAAGCTTTAGCTGTATTCGGCATGATCCCCATCAGTCCTTCCGCGCCGGCCCATGAGACGACGTTCGGATTGAAGCGGGACTCCTGATAACCGATCGAGGCAAGCAGTTGCCAGTCCCATCCGATGTTTTTGGCATGTTTGCGGAAGAGTTCGTCGTAAGGTGAAACATGGCCGTTCCTGACTTCCGGCAGTTCGGCGGTAACGGGTTGTTTGCTCAGTTCGAAATAACGCTTCGTCAAAGCCTTGTAGACGTGCGTTCCCGCTTTGTCGGATGCCCACGCGTCGATGGCTTTAGCCAGTTCCGGGCTGCTTTTGCGCACGACCCATGAGGAACGTTGCATGAAACTGATCTTCAGCGAAACGTTCAGGTTCCAGAAATAAGTTTTGTTCAGGCGGGCTATATTCTCGTCGCTTACGGTGTAAGGAATTTCCCCTTGCGAAACCATGCCGATCAGATCTTCCGTTGTCACCGTGTCGGCATCCGCTTCATGAATCCGGATACCGCCGCCCAGTTCGACATCGAGGTTTTTCAGCCGTTCGAAATATTTGGTCCCCGGTTTTACATAGACGTCTTTCCCGAGCAGTTCCGTCACGTCGGTGATCACCTTGTCGCCCTTGTTGGTCCGCTGGACCAGTACTTGGCAGTCTTGTTCTTCCCTTCCGCAATAGATCAGCTTCTCTTTCATACGGTTGCTGATCTGGATCGGGTAGGCGACTACATCCGCCTCGCCAGCTTCCAGCATCTCGATCAACTTCGTAGGGCTTTCTGCAACCTTGATGTTCAGTTTCAGTCCTTCCGAGCGGGCGAAATCCTTGATCAGCTCGTATTCGTAACCCATCGGCTGCATCTTATATTGGAAATAGGAAGTCGAGCTGTATAGCGTGACGGCGGTTATTTCGCCCTGCGCCTTCAGTTGCGGCAGGTCGACTGTCACATCGTCATCCTCCTGTTCCTTTCCCGCACGATTGCAGCCGGACAACAACAGCGCCACAAAAAACAAGAGGATGACCTTCTTCATTTCTTAATTATTAATTCTTATTTTTTAATTTCTCCAAGAGAACGACATTCTCCACGTGATGCGTATGCGGGAACATATCTACCGGCTGCACTTTCTTGACGGCATATTTTACGGAGAGCAAGCTCAGGTCGCGTGCCTGTGTCGCCGGGTTACAGCTTACATAAACGATACGTTCCGGTTCGGCAAAGAGGATCGTGTTGATCACATCGTCATGCATACCGGCACGGGGCGGGTCTGTGATAATAACATCCGGACGGCCGTGTTGGTTGATGAAATCCTGTGTCAGGATGTCTTTCATGTCACCGGCGTAGAACAATGTGTTTTCGATCTTGTTCAGGGCGGAGTTGACTTTGGCGTCCTCGATCGCTTCGGGCACATATTCGATGCCGATCACTTTCTTTGCCTGGCGGGAGACGAAGTTGGCGATCGTGCCGGTTCCGGTGTACAAGTCGTAAACCATCTCGTTTCCGGTCAGTCCGGCAAACTCGCGGGCGACTTTATACAGTTCGTAAGCCTGATCACTGTTGGTCTGGTAGAACGATTTCGGCCCTACTTTGAACTGAAGCCCTTCCATTTCCTCGATGATATGATCTTTTCCGCGGAACACAAGAACGTCTTGGTCGGTAATCGTATCGTTGCATTTTTCGTTGATGACGTACATCAGTGAAGTGATCTCCGGGAACTGTTCGGCGACATAGGAGAGGAGCGCTTCGCGGCGTTCCACATCTTCGTGAAAAAATACCAGCACTACCATCAGATCGCCAGTCGAGGCCGTGCGGATCATCAACGTACGCACAAATCCTTCCTGATTGCGAAGGTCGAAGAAGGGATAGCCTTCATGTGTCAGGCAGTATTCTTTGACCGCCAGACGGATACGGTTTGATATATCGTTCTGCAACCAGCATTTGTGAATGTCGAGCACCTTGTCGAACATTCCCGGAATATGGAAACCGACTGCATTCATGCAATCGAATTTGGCTCCGGTTTTCACCTCTTCTTCCGTCAGCCATTTCTTGTTGGAAAACGTGAATTCGAGTTTATTGCGATAGAATGTCGTATGTTTGGAACCCTTGATCGGGAGTATCTCTTCCATTTCGATCTTACCGATCCGGGTCAGGTTGTCGATCACCTGCTTGTGTTTGTAGCGAATCTGTTCTTCATAGGGCAGATGTTGCCATTTACAGCCGCCGCATACGCCGAAATGTTCACAGAACGGCTCGGCACGTCGGGTCGAATATTCATGGAAAAGTACAGCTTTCCCTTCCGCATAACTATGTTTCTTGCGTGTCAATTGTATGTCTATGACATCTCCGGGAGCGACAAAAGGTACGAATACGACCATGTCATTTACACGTGCGATAGCCTTTCCTTCTGCGGCTACATCTGTTATTGTTACCTTTTCCAATAAAGGCAACTGCTTCTTATTTCTTGCCAAGATGATTAATTTTTAATTTATGGCGCAAAGATAGAGATAAAAATATATCGTAAAATACTTCTGTGTAAAAGATTTTGACTATCCGCATGGCTGTCCGGCCTTTTCCCGGCTCTCGAATATAACCGTCATGTGCTCCAAGGCCCAGCCGACAAGATTTTCTATATGTGGTATCAGCGTTTTGCCGGTTTCCGTAAGCTGGTATTCGACTCTGGGCGGGACTTCGGCGTAGACCGTTCTCGAAACAAGCCCGTCGGTCTCCAGTGTCCGGAGCGTGACAGTCAACATACGCTGGGAAATGTCGGAAATTGTTTTTTGGATGTCGCTGAAGCGCATCGTGCCGTTTGCATTCAGGGTGATCAAAACAAGCATTGACCACTTGTCACCGAGCCTGCATAAGATGTCCCGGATGGGACAATTTCCTGTAGGATGAAAATTTTTCATTTTTTTTGTCTTAGTAGTGCCTTGTGTCTCAACAATAGTTACATTCATGTAAGTAGCTTATTCATAGGTGCGTTCTTGTTTTACCGAATCAGACTACTTATCTTTGCTGCACAAAGGTAATAAACTTACTAAAAAGAACTATTGTATCACTAAAATTATTATTATCATGGCAAAGAAAGTAGCGGTTTTGGCAGTGAATCCGGTAAACGGATGTGGATTGTTCCAGTATCTGGAAGCATTTTTTGAAAATGGTATTTCTTATAAAGTATTTGCCGTCAGCAATTCGAAGGAGATTCGCACGAATTCCGGCATCGCTTTAATTGTGGATGATGTTATTGCAAATCTGAAAGGACATGAAGAGGACTTTGATGCGATGGTATTCGCATGCGGAGATGCCATACCTCAGTTTGCCCAACATGCAGGGGAGCCGTACAACCAGGATCTGATGGCTGTTATTGCGGCATTCGGACAGAAAGGGAAAATCATGATCGGCCATTGTGCCGGAGCCATGTTGTTCGATATGGCAGGTGTCATCGATGGAAAGACGGTGGCTGTCCATCCGCTTGCAAAGCCGGCCATACAAAAGGGAAAGGCAACAGACAACAAATCCGAAGTCGATGGAACTATTTATACGGCCCAAGATGAAAACAGCATCTGGACGATGATGCCGCAGGTGCTCGATGCCTTGAAATAAAAATCAGATTGTCTTTTTTAAGAAGAGCGGCGCTTCTCCGGAAGATTTATCAACTTCAGGTCCGTACCGCTCTTTTTATACTATTCGGCATCGCTTTTCTTTTTCCTTCTCGAAGGCGGGTTCGGTATGTTTTCCCGGACGAAGCGCTTGAAACCGCTCAAAGAGACCTTATAATAATCGGCTAATTCGGCATATGTCGCGTTTTCTTCTTTCAGTTCTCTTTCAATCTGGTTTTTCTGGGAAAGGAGAAATTCGGTTTTGGGGCTTCCCAAAGGGCGTCCTAATTTCGTTCCCTTGTTCTTGCTGGCCGTCAGTGCTTCTTTCGTACGGGCGGAAATAAGTTTGCTTTCTATTTCGGAAACAAGCCCGAATGTGAATGCCAACGTCTTGCTGTCCACGTTGTTTTCAAATGAATAGCCTTCCTTGATGCAGTAAAGCGTCACTTTCTTTTCAATACACAACAAGATCAAATGCATTATCTCCATCAGCTTCCGGCTGAGCCGGGTGACATCGGCGACGATAAGAATATCGCCTTCCTGCAAATTCTTTATCACGTCTTCGAGCCGGTTTTTCCCTTTGGAAGAGTTTTTAGCATCTTTCAGCCACTTGTCAATCTCAATTTTTTTTGCTTTTGCAAATTGTTCGATTGCATTTTTCTGACTCTCTGTTTGCTGTTTATTTGAATATGTACGTATATAAGCGATTGTCATATTTCTTAATTATTTAAATTTTGTTTCATCATTTGATATATAACAGATTGGTTTGCAATATGTTCATTCTGAAAATTAATAAAGGGGGGATACATATTGTTGCAATGATCTCCTAAACTGATGCGAATGTACGCAAATAAAAAAAACAATGAAATATTTGGTAGTTAAAAATAAATATCTACCTTTGCACCGCAATCAAAAATAAAGGGATTGCAAAAACGGGGTGTAGCGCAGTCCGGTTAGCGCACCTGCTTTGGGAGCAGGGGGTCCCAGGTTCGAATCCTGGTACCCCGACGATAAGAGTTGCTTGATCAAGCAACTCTTTTTTTGTGCCTTTTCGTATATGAACTAACCATATATATTTATATGTCTGAAAATCAGAAATAGAGAATTGAAAAGCCAAAAAAGTAAAAAGAAATAAAACGAAAAACTTGCATAATTCAAATAAACCATCTACTTTTGCACCCGTCTTTGAGACAAGGAGAGATGGCAGAGTGGTCGATTGCGGCGGTCTTGAAAACCGTTGAACTGAGAGGTTCCGGGGGTTCGAATCCCTCTTTCTCCGCTGAAAGCAGCAAAAGCTGCTTTTTACGTTTTATGGAGGCTGGTCGCTTCCTGATATACATAATTTCAACCGAAAAAGGAGAGATGCTCGAGTGGTTGAAGAGGCACGCCTGGAAAGCGTGTAAACCCCTAAAGGGTTTCGCGGGTTCGAATCCCGCTCTCTCCGCTGAATTAAGCGGACAATACCGGACAAAGAACTGACAAGTCCCACGAATTTAATGATTTGTGGGACTTTTTTTATTCCCTTGTGTCTGCCTTAAAGTCGGGATTTATTCCCTAATCGCAATATCAAACCTTTGAAATTTATCGATCCGGTTGTCAGAATATACAAGTAAATTATTAATATTCGTATGTAATTTCTTTTTTATGCCTGTTATTTTTGTGACGTTAAGACTAAATTATGATCATACAAAATGACAGCGAAAAGTATGCATTTAGATTTATCATTGTTCCAGATAAAGAACTGGGAAGAAATTTTAGGCGGAGAGTTTTATATGACAAATCCTCTTGTGCGTTATATTTTGTTAGTTATTATATTGTTGGTACTTTTCTTGCGTACTCTTTCATGGTTGCAATATTTATATTTAAAACATGAGTTGAAAAAACGATTTACCAAACTTGTTTAGTGTTTGGCATTCAGGCTTCTCAAATCGCTTCCGGAGACATTCTGGAAGACGCTGAGTCCGAATTCCGGGATTACGGCCAGCACATGGTCGAATACGTCGGACTGAATGCCTTCGTAGGGAACCCAGTCTTTCACGGAGGAGAAGAAATAGAGTTCGATCGGAATACCGGTTTCCGTCGGTTGCAACTGGCGGACCATGCAGGTCAGTTCCTTGCTGACCTCCGGGAGGCTTTTCAGGTAATTGACCAGGTAGGCGCGAAACACGCCGATATTCGTTTGCCGACGGCCGTTTACACGGATGGAACCGTCGATCCGGTGCGCCTCGTTATAGGCGTTCAGCTCTTTTTCCTTCTCGTCGATATAGTCTGTCAGCAAGGAGATTTTGCGGAATTTGGCCAACATCTCAGGCGTGCAGAAACTCACGCTGTTCATATCGATATTGATGGAGCGCTTGATCCGCCGTCCGGGAGATTCCGACATCCCGCGCCAGTTTTGGAAAGCATCGCTCACCAGGGCATAAGGGGGAATCGTCGTGATCGTATTGTCGAAGTTCTTGACTTTGACCGCGTTCAGCGTGACTTCGATAACCGTCCCGTTCGCCCCGTATTTCTCCATCGTGATCCAGTCGCCCGGCCGCAGCATGTCGTTGGCGGAAAGCTGTATGCCGGCCACGAATCCCAAGATCGTATCCTTGAACACCAGCATCAGGATCGCGGCCGAAGCGCCCAGTCCGGCGAACAGCGTCGTCGGTGATTTGCCGATCAGAATACTGATGATCAGTATAAAACCGATAAAGAAAACGGCTACCTGCAATAGTTGGATGAAACCTTTCAGCGGCTTGTTCTTGAGCGATTCCTTCCGGTTGTATATTTCATGCACGACGTTCAGGGAGGCACTGATGAAACGAAGTGAAACGGCAATGATGTAGATCTTGCATATCATTTGCAGGATTCCCAATATCTTGGGCGCCTCATCAACCGGGAAAGCCAGCGGCAGCAGCACATACACCAGGATGGCAGGGATCATGTGCATCAGCTTGTTGATAATCTTGCGCTCGACGATCAAGTCGTCCCATTGGTTGCGGGTTCTCTTCGCAAGCCGTTTGAACATATTCAGGAAAATATAGCGGCAAGCGTAGTCGATGCCGACCGTTACGGCAATGATCAGCAGCAGGACGATCGTATTGTCCAGTTCGGTTGCCGAACTGCTGATGATACCCCATTCGATCAGATGATTGTTAATCCATTCTTGTATTGCGTGCATATCCTTTACATGTTTAATCAAGTGTACTTGCGAGAACCTCCAATTTGTAGACAAAACTAACTAAAAAACTAACTGAAAAATACAATATACCCCATAAAAAGCGGCAAAAAGGCCATCCTTCTGAGATATAGGCGATTGTAAAAATACCAGTTTGTTAAAAAATATTACCCTTGCGGGAAATTTTATTTTCATGGGTATGAAAACCGATTTTCATGCCCGTGTGTTTCGATTTGGACCAATGGGTATTTCTACAAATTTGACAATAAGGGCCTCTGCCTTTTTCATGGCTCTTACTCCGAATACTGGTAAACCTTCAAATCGAATTTGGGGACCATTGCGAAGAAATGGTCGAAGATGTCCGACTGGATACGTTCGTATTCCTTCCATATTTTATTGCGGGAGAAGAAATAGATCTGGATAGGCACGCCATATTCGGTCGATTGCAACTGGCTGATGATTAAATCGAGGTCGGTGTTGACGACCGGAAGGCTTGTCAGGTATTTCTCCACATAGACACGGAACATCTGCGAATTGGTGGGCGTCACGCCTTCGTCGGGCTTGTAGTCGGCAAGCAACGGGATCTCCTTGCGGAACGTGTCGAGCATGTCCGGCGTACAGAACTTGATGGTATTGAGGTCGAGAAAGATGGACTTCATCACACGGCGGCCGCCCGATTCGACCATGCCCCGCCAGTTCTGGAACGAACCGTTCACCAGCGTATAAGGCGGGATGGTGGAAATCGTATTGTCGAAGTTCTGTATCTTGACGGTATTCAGCGTGATTTCCATGACAGTACCGTTCGCGTTCGAGCCGGGAACCGTGATCCAGTCGCCCGGCCGCAGCATATCGTTGGCGGAAAGCTGGATGCCCGCCACGAATCCCAAGATCGTATCTTTGAATACCAGCATCAGGATCGCCGCCGAAGCGCCCAAGCCGGCAAACAGGCTGGCCGGAGATTTCCCGATCAGGATGGCGACGATGACGATCCCGCCGATGAAGAACAGCAAGACTTGAAGCACCTGCATGAACCCTTTGATCGGACGGTTCCTACTCACCTGCCGCGTGTTATACATATCCAGAAATACCAATATGAAACCGTTTATGGCCAGCAACAAGGCGAACACGATATACACGGCACATATTTTCTGCGACCACAGCAACAAGCCTTTTCCCCGTATGAATGCCAAAGGCAACAAGGCGTAGACCAGGATGCCCGGTATCGTGTGGACCAAGTGGTGGACGACCTTACGTTTGAGGAGCAACGAGTCCCACTGGTAATGCGTATGCTGCGCCAGCTTTTTCATGCTGCCGACGAAAATCGCCTGGCACAGGTAATCCAGCCCGACTGCCAGTATGACCAGCAATGCGGCGATGATCATTTCGTCGAAAGTATTTGCAATTTTAGGGTCCACGCCCCAACCGATCAGGATACCGTTCATCCAGCTGCCTAAGTTTATCATATCGTATTGGCCTTTTATTGGGATAACAATTAAATATTCGTTTGGTTTATCGCATCGATCACTATTGTCGGATTAATTTTTTATCTTTGACGCTAATATTGCAAATCTGTAACATGACCGTGAAATTAAAAGTAGTGATGATGGCATTCGCATGTTGTTCTTATCAATCGCAAGCAGCGGACTTGAACGCTCTCAAAGTAAAGGAATATAAACTGGATAACGGGCTGACCGTTTGGCTGAACGAGGATCACAGCCAGCCGAAGGTCTTCGGCGCCGTCGTCGTGAAGGCAGGGTCGAAGGATTGCCCGGACACAGGGATCGCCCACTATTTCGAGCACATGATGTTTAAGGGGACGGACCGTATCGGGACGCTCGATTACGAGTCGGAGAAGGTCCTGCTGGACTCCATCGTCCTGAAATACGACGAACTGGCCATGACGGAGGATGCCGCAGAACGTGCCCGCCTGCAAAAGGAGATCAACGAGCTGAGTATCCGCTCTTCCGAATATGTCATCCCCAACGAGTTCAACCGGCTCATCAGCCGGTTCGGCGGTTCCGGCCTGAACGCGGCGACCTCATACGACGCAACGATCTATTTCAATACCTTTTCACCGCAATATATGGTCCAATGGGCGGAGATCAACAGCGAACGCCTGATCAACCCCGTCTTCCGCCTTTTCCAAAGCGAACTGGAAACGGTCTATGAGGAGAAGAACATGTACGGCGACTTCATCGGCGGCCAGGTGATGGACACGCTGATGGCACGTTATTTCGGCCCGCACCCGTATGCTTACCCGATTATCGGCAGCACGAAGAACCTCAAGAACCCGCGGCTGACGGAGATGCGCAAGTTCTTCGAGGACTATTATGTGGCATCCAATATGGCGCTGATCCTTAGCGGCGATTTCGATACGCGTCAGGTTATGCCTGTCCTCGAAAAGACCTTTTCACGCATCCGTCCGGGCAATGTGCCGGCGCCGGAGAAGGTGACGCTCCCGCCCTTTAACGGACGGGAGAAAATGAAGGTGAAGTTCCCGATCCCTTTTATTAAGGCGATGGGGCTGGGGTTCCGGGGCGTTTCGGCCAACCATGAAGACCAGGTTGCCCTGAATATAGCGGTCAACCTGCTGAACAACGCCAACGGCACGGGCTATCTGGACAAACTGATGGTGGAGCATAAGCTGATGGGAGCCCTTGCCATCAACGAGAGCATGAATGAGGCGGGCATCCTGGCGGTCGCCATTATGCCGAAGTTGTTGATCCAATCGTACAGCTCGGCCGAGAAGATGGTCTGGAACGAGATCAACCGGGTGAAAAACGGAGACTTCAGCGACGAAGTGTTCAACAGCCTGAAACTGGAACAGAAACGGCAGTATGCTTCCGCATTGGAGAATATCGACTCGCGTGCGACGGTCATGATGAATCTGTTCTCGCAGGGAAAGAGCTGGAACGATTACCTGGACGAGGTGGCGCGGATCGAGTCTATCACGAAAGAGGATGTCGTGCGGGTCGCCCGAAAATATTTCAGCGATAACTATCTGTGCGTAACCAAGAGCACGGGGAAATATCCGAAGGACAATCTGCCGAAACCGGCTTTTGCCCCCGTCGTCCCCCGCCATGCAGACGCTTCGTCTGCCTATGCCGAACAGTTGGAGAAGATACCGGAACAGCAAGTGCCGCCTCGTATCATCGATTTCGAGAAGGATGTGAAGACATCGAAGCCGGCTCCTTTGGTGACGTTGTACACGACTCCTAATCCGCTGAACGATATTTTCACCTTCAATATCTCATACGGGATCGGCGCTTTGGAGCAACCGGAGTTGATGCAGCTCGTCAACTACCTGCAATTGTTAGGGACCGATTCCTTGCCCTTCGAGCAGTTCCGCGGCCGCTTGCAGTCGATCGGGAGCACGCTTGCCTTCGATGTGACGCCCGATGCTTTTGTCATGAAGGTGACCGGTTTCGACAACCATATCGACGAGACGATGGAACTTGTGGGCGACTTTATCCGCCATGCAAAGGCAGACGACAAGAGGCTCCGCCAGATCGTGGACGATGCCAAAGTCTCGGAGAAAGCCTTTTTCAAGTCGGGCGACAATGTGGCATCGGCTTTGCTGGAACAGGTGAAATACGGCGACCAGTCCCGTTACCTGCGTAAGCTTTCACTCTCGCAGATCAAGAAATTGAAGGGAAAAGACCTGTTGGCGGTCTACGACAAGGTGCGGAGCGTAGAGTGCGACCTTCACTACTGCGGCACTTTGCCTGTGGAGAAGGTGATCGGGACGATCCGCCGGCATATCCCGTTGGAACGGACGACCGTGCCCTCCAATTCTCCCTATTACCGCGAGTTGAAACAATACGACCGGCCGACCGTCTTTTTTATCGATATGCCGGATATGGCGCAGAGCATCGTTTACGGCTATGTCAAGGGCGATCCGGTCGATGACAAGGCTTCCCGCCATGCCTCCCGGCTGTTCTCCGTCTACTTCGGGGGCGATATGTCGTCGCTGATGTTCCAGGAGATAAGGGAGTTCCGCTCTTTTGCCTACCGGACAAGCGGTCGTTACCAGTTGCCGAACCATGCGCATAAGGGGACTGCCGGATCTTTTACGGCGATGCTGTCCACCCAGAGCGACAAGACGCCGGATGCGCTGGGCGTACTGGATTCGCTGATCCGGGAAATGCCGTTGAAGCCGGAAAGGGTGGAGGCGGTCAAGCAGACGTTGGTGAACCGCATCAATAACGATTATCCGCCTTTCCGCAGCCTGTCCGAGAAAGTGGCGAGTGCGCGTATGGAAGGTTTCGACCGTGATCCGGCTGAAGAATTCCTGCGGGATATCGCAACGATGGACATGCAGGATATTTCCCGTTTCTATCGGGAGCAGATCAGTGGCCGCCCGGTCGTTTACGTGATTGCCGGGAACCGGAAACGTATCGATATGAAGAAGCTGGCCGAATACGGTACGATAGTAAAAGTGAAAAAGAAAGACATATATAAATAAATGTATAGTAAAGACGAACTCAAGAACCTGAAACTTGAATTTTGGGAAAGTTTCGCCTCATTTTGTGAAGTACAGCCGTATCTGAGAGGACGCAAGAAAACGTGGGTTTTATATGATACGAAAGTGAAAGGGGTCGAACTCAAATTCGATGCGACAAGAGAGGGTGCGTTTGTCATCCTCGAAGTGAACCATAGGAGCGAAGAGGCCCGGCTGGAGATGTTCGAACGCCTGACGTGGTATAAGGATACGCTGGAAACGGATTTTCCGGAGGGGTTGACCTGGGACATTTGTTTCGTGCGCGATACCGGAAAGCAGGTGGCCCGTATTTATACCTCCAGGTTCGGGATCGATTTCCACCGCCGTCAGGACTGGGGAGAGTTTTTCTCCTTTATGGCAAGCCGGATGTATCTGTTGGAACGGAACTTCATGTCCATGGCGGAGTATTTGAGGGAATAGGGAGATTTATGATTTTCGAATTATGATTGATGTCATGTTTAAACATTTTATAGGGATAGCTTCTGTCGCATTCTTAAGTGCTTGCGGTAGTCCTGCGCCGGATGCGGCGCTGTTGCAACCGGGAGTCAGCCGGGAATTGGCCCGGTTCAGGAAAGAACATTTCGAGGGGGTACGTTACCACCTCTTTTTCTCCATCCCGGAAAACCGATGGGAGGCCGTCACCGGCAAAGCGGAAATAACGCTTGCCGTCCGTGAAAAGCAACCGGTTATCATCGATTTCCGGGGAGAACCGGAACAGGTTGCCTCGGTTTTGTTGAATGGCAGGAAAGTCCCTTATACGGTTAAGGACGAACATATCGTGATCGGCGCAAGAGAGGCGGCAGACGGAGAGAACCGCGTAACCGTCGAATTTACGGCAAACGACCAGTCGCTGAACCGCCGGGACGAGTTCCTCTATACGTTGCTGGTTCCCGACCGGGCGCGTACGCTCTTCCCTTGTTTCGACCAGCCGGATATGAAATCGCTTTTCACCCTGTCGTTGGAGGTCCCGTCTTCCTGGCAGGCGGTCGCCAACGGGGCAGTCGAGCAGGTGGATTCGACATCCGTCGCCGGGCGCAGGCGGATTTCTTTCCGGGAAACGGAACCGCTCAGCACCTATCTTTTCTCTTTCGTCGCCGGTAAGCTGACACGGGAAACGTATTCGCGCGACGGACGGAATATTTCGATTTACCATCGCGAGACCGACCCGAAGAAGGTGGCACAGTGTCCCGACATTGCCTCCGAAGTGTTCGATGCGCTCGAATGGCAGGAGGAATATACCCGGATAGCGTACCCTTTCGCCAAGTACGACCTGATCATTTTGCCGGGATTCCAGTTCGGCGGGATGGAACATACGGGAGCGACCTTATATACGGACGGGCGGATGTTCCTGAACGAGAACCCGACATTGAACGAGCGTCTGGCACGCAGTTCCCTGATTGCGCACGAGACTTCGCATATGTGGTTCGGGGACTTCGTGACGATGGAATGGTTCAATGATGTCTGGACAAAAGAGGTTTTCGCCAATTATTATGCCTCCCGGATGATCGAACCTCTGTTTCCGGAGGTGAACCATTCCCTGAACTTCATGCTCGACTATATCCCGGCGGCCTATTCCGAAGACCGTACCGCCGGCGCCAATCCGGTGAAGCAGCAACTGTCGAATATGCGGGATGCCGGATTGATGTACGGCAATATCATCTATGATAAGTCTCCGGTTATCCTGGAAATGCTGGTGAAGAAAATAGGGGAGGAGCCTTTCCGGGAAGGGATACGGGAATATCTGAAGACGTATGCATACGGGAATGCGACCTGGGAAGGGTTGATCGGCATCCTGGACAAATATACGGACGACGACCTGTCGGCCTGGAGCCATGTCTGGGTGAACGAGAAGGGGATGCCTGAAATCTCTTGCGAAGCAGGTAAAAAATTGTATGTCGAACAGTCTGACCCTTTCGGCCGCGGACTTCTGTGGGAACAGGATTTGTCTTTTCTTATCGTTCATCCGGATAAGGAGACAGAAGAAGTTCAAGTTAAATTTGCAAAAGGCAAGAGGTTGAGATTTGTGGATTTGAAAAGGAAGGCGGGCACAGGCAGTTTCGTCATACCCAATGCCGACGGCAAAGGATATGGTTTCTTCCGCCTGTTTGAAAAAGATGCGAAGGCTTGTTTGTCCTACCTTCCCGATTGCAAGGATGAGGTGTTGAGAGGTTCCTTGCTGATCACCTTGTATGAGAATTTATTGAACTGGACGATCTCTTCGGAATCGTATATGGAAGCCATGTTGGATTATCTGCCGGGGGAAACCAATTCCCTGTTGTTCTCGGCCGCCCTCGGATATATCGGCAATTGCCAACGTCTGTATCCCGCTGATCCGGAAAAAACGGAACAGGTACTCTGGAAGATCGTCACGACGGCAGAACAACCCCAGCGGCGTTTGCAGGCGTTCCGCCTGTATCGCTCCATCGCCCGCACGCGGGAAGCGGTCGGCAAACTGTATGCGCTCTGGAAAGACCGGAAAGCGCCTGCCGGCTGTTCGCTGAGCGAAAACGATTATATCAGCCTGTCGTACGGCCTGGCAATCCAAATGCCCGACAAAGCCGATGAAATCGTAGCGACCCAGCAAGCCCGGATCACCAATCCGGACCGCAAACGGCAATATGCGTTCATCTCGCCATCCGTTTCTCCGCGCAAGGAAGTACGCGACAGTGTGTTTGCCTCTCTACTCGTGGCCGGAAATCGTCGCGTCGAGCCGTGGGCTTCGGCCGCCTTGTCGAACCTGAACTGCCAGTTGCGCCAGAAAGAAGCGGTCGGTTATATCCGTCCGGCTCTGGAAGCCTTGCAGGAAGTACAGCGTACGGGGGACATCTTTTTTCCGCGTGATTGGGTACGGGCTTTATTGAGCGGACATACTTCGCCGGAGGCTAAGAAGGAGGTGGACGATTTCTTTGCCGCCCACCCGGACTATCCGGTCCTGCTCTCAAATAAAATCCGTCAGCAGGCGGATCATTTGTACAGATAACCGGATTTATCGGGTTGAAATTGGCTTTATTATAAAAAAATCGCCCTGTTTGGCTAATCTTTTGTAAGTTTTATTTGCTAATTCAATTATTATTGTAACTTTGCAGCGTAAAAATAATAACAAATGAAAAGTACAGTTCTGCATCTCCACCATCATCATTACAACGGGCAATAGTTCGGTGGGCTGTGTGGTATGTAGGAACATATGATATAAATGAATAAGGCTTGCCGTTTACGGTGGGCCTTATTTTGTTTTTGGGAAAATATATACAAACAAAATAAACATGTTACGAATTGCAGTACAATCTAAAGGTCGTCTTTACGATGAAACAATGCTTCTCTTGGAAGAAGCCGGTATCAAACTGAACAGGGGAAAACGTATTTTGCTGTTGTCGGCAAAAGGATTCCCGGTAGAAGTCTTATTCCTGCGCGATGACGATATCCCGCAATCAGTTGCCAATGGCGTTGCCGACGTCGGTATCGTAGGCGAAAACGAATATGTGGAGAAAGGGCAGGAGGCCAAGCTGATCAAACGTTTGGGATTCAGCAAATGCCGTCTTTCACTCGCCATTCCGAAAGATGAAGATTATCAGGGGGTGGAATGGTTCGCCGGAAAAACGATCGCAACTTCCTATCCGGAAATACTGAAGGCTTATCTGGCTGAAAAGGGAGTGAAAGCAGACCTTCACGTAATCAGCGGGTCTGTGGAAATTGCGCCGGGTATCGGCCTCGCGGATGCGATTTTCGATATCGTCAGCTCCGGCAGCACGCTGGTGAGCAATCAGCTCAAAGAAGTGGAAGTCATCATGCAGAGCGAAGCCCTGTTGATTGCCAACAACAATCTGTCGGATGAAAAACAGGCTATCCTGGACGAACTCTTGTTCCGTTTCGAAGCGATCCAGGTAGCGGAAGGCAAGAAATATGTATTGCTGAACGCTCCGAAAGACAAGATGGACGAGATCATAGAAGTGCTGCCGGGCATGAAGAGCCCGACCATCACGCCGCTTGCCGACGGGAACTGGGTGTCTGTCCAATCTGTCATAGCGGAGAAACATTTCTGGGAAATCATCGGTAAACTGAAATCGTTGGGAGCGGAAGGCATATTGGTGCTGCCGATCGAGAAAATGATTTTGTAAATTAATAAGTATTACCTCTTAATTTTTTAATTCTTAATTCTTAATTTTTAATTTATAAAGTGGAAGTAATCAAATATCCGTCAAGAGAAAAATGGGCCTCATTGGCCCAGCGTCCGGCGCTGGATGTCACGACACTGTTCGATACGGTTCGCACGGTGCTGGATGAAGTCCGGGAGGGAGGAGATGCCGCCGTTATCCGGTATGAGGAGAAGTTCGACATGATAGATCCCGCTACCTTCAAAAGGTTGCAGGTTTCAGAACAGGAATTAGCGGAAGCAAAGGAGCTCGTGCCCGAAGACCTGAAGCAGGCTATCTGTCAAGCAAAGAACAATATAGAGATATTTCACGCCTCACAGCGTTTTACGGGAAAGAAGGTAGAGACGACACCCGGTGTCACCTGCTGGCAGAAAGCGGTAGCGATAGAAAAAGTCGGTTTATACATTCCCGGCGGAACGGCTCCTCTTTTCTCTACCGTCCTGATGTTGGCTGTCCCGGCCCGTATCGCCGGCTGTAAGGAAATCGTGCTTTGTACGCCTCCGGGCAGGGATGGAAAGGTACACCCCGCCATCCTGTTTGCCGCGGAAACGGCAGGCGTCAGCAAGATATTCAAGGCAGGAGGTATCCAGGCCATAGCGGCGATGGCCTACGGAACGGAATCGGTTCCGAAGGTCTATAAGATATTCGGTCCCGGTAACCAGTATGTGACGGCGGCCAAACAGTTGGTCAGCCTGAAAGAGGTGGCCATCGACATGCCTGCCGGTCCTTCCGAAGTGGAAGTGATTGCGGACGAATCGGCCAATCCCGCCTTTATCGCCGCAGATTTCCTTTCCCAGGCGGAACATGGAGTGGACAGCCAGGCCATGCTGGTGACGGCATCCGAAAGCATCGTCGAACCGGTCATGCAAGCGATCCGGGAACAGCTGGACCGGCTGCCCCGTAAGGAGATCACGGAAAAATCGTTGAGCCACAGCCGTCTTATCGTGCTGAAAGATAAACAGGAAGTGATCGACTTCACCAACCTGTACGCTCCGGAGCATCTGATTATCCAGACGACCGATTATGCAGATATTGCCGGGCAGGTCGAAAATGCAGGCAGTGTCTTCATGGGACCCTATGCGCCGGAAAGCGCTGGCGACTACGCTTCCGGTACGAACCATACGTTGCCGACCAACGGATATGCAAAAGCCTACAGTGGCGTGAACCTGGACAGCTTCATCAAGAAGATCACGTTCCAGGAGATCACGGCCGACGGCATCCGGCTGTTGGGCGGGACGATCCGGACAATGGCGGCCAACGAGCAGCTGGATGCGCACAAGAATGCAGTAACAATCAGATTGAACACATTATGAAAGACTTAAAAGATTTAGTCAGACCCAATGTCTGGAACATGAAGCCCTACTCGTCTGCCAGAGATGAGTTTCAAGGTAATGCCTCCGTTTTCCTGGATGCAAACGAAAACCCGTTTAACAGACCGTACAACCGCTATCCCGATCCTTTGCAATGGGAACTGAAGAAGAAGATTGCGGAGATCAAAGGGGTGAAACGCGAGTCTATCTTTCTGGGGAACGGAAGCGACGAACCGATCGATCTGATTATCCGTGCATTTTGCGAACCGTCTATCGACAGCATCGTAAGCATCGCGCCTTCCTACGGCATGTATGAAGTCGCGGCCAATGTCAATAACGTAGAGTTCCGGAAGATCAAGCTGGACGAAAAGTTCGACCTGGATACCGACAGCCTTCTGGAAGCGGCAAACGACTGGGTGAAGGTGATATTCCTGTGTTCTCCCAACAACCCGACGGGAAATAATCTGAGCCGTGACCGCCTTTACAAAGTATTGAATACTTTCCAGGGGATCGTTGTGATTGACGAGGCTTATGTCGATTTCTCCATCGAGCCTTCTTTCTTAGGCGAGTTGGAGAAATTCCCGAATCTGATCGTCCTGCAAACCATGTCCAAAGCGTGGGGGGCTGCCGGAATCCGGTTGGGAATGGCTTTTGCTTCTCCCGAAATCATTGCGATCCTCAATAAGATCAAATATCCGTACAATGTAAATCTGCTGACTCAGGAACGTGCCTTGTATGTACTTGAGAACAAGGAACAGATGGAAAAACAGCTTCGTTCGATCCTTTCCGAGCGGATTCGTCTGCAGGCCGTACTGCCGGAGTTGAACTGCGTGCGCAAGATTTATCCTACGGATGCAAATTTTATCCTGGTCGAAGTGACGAATGCCGATACGATCTATAAAAATCTGGTCAGACAGGGTATTATCGTCCGTAACCGGACAAATGTGACCATGTGTAACGGCTGCCTTCGCATCACGGTCGGCAAGCCGGATGAAAACGATGCTTTGCTCGAAGCGCTTAAAAAAATGTAAAGATTTATGAAATGAAAAGAGCCTTATTTATAGACCGGGACGGAACGCTTGTGATAGAGCCGCCGGTGGACTATCAGCTGGACAGCCTGGAGAAGTTAGTGTTTTATCCGAAGGTATTCCGTAACCTGTACTTTATCCGTAAACAGTTGGATTTCGAGTTTGTGATGGTGACGAACCAGGACGGTTTGGGTACGGATTCCTTTCCGGAAGACACTTTCTGGCCGGCACACGACAAGATGTTGAAGACCTTGGAAGGCGAGGGGATCCGTTTCGACGATATCCTGATCGACCGTTCTTTTCCGGAAGAAAACTCTCCGAACCGGAAACCCCGTACAGGTATGTTAGGCCGCTATCTGTCCGGCGAATATGACCTGGCAAACAGTTACGTGATAGGTGACCGGCTGACGGATATGCAGCTGGCAGCCAATTTAGGGGCAAAAGGGATATGGCTTCGTCCGGATGACGACGAGGCGCGACAGTTGCTCACGGAGAATACGGCTGTTTCTCCCGTCCTGATTACAGACGATTGGGACCGGATCACGGAATATCTTTTTGCCGGAGAACGCCGGGCCACTATCCGACGTACGACAAAGGAGACGGATATTTTAGTGGAAGTGAACCTGGACGGACATGGGCGGACGGAGATTTCCACCGGTCTCGGCTTCTTCGACCATATGCTCGACCAGATCGGAAAACATTCGGGTATCGATTTGACGGTACGGGTGAAAGGGGATCTGGAAGTAGACGAACATCATACGATAGAGGATACGGCTATTGCGCTTGGAGAAGCTTTGTTAAAGGCTTTAGGCGACAAGAGAGGGATCGAACGCTACGGTTACTGCCTGCCGATGGACGATTGCCTGTGCAGTGTGGCGCTTGATTTCGGCGGACGTCCCTGGTTAGTCTGGGATGCAGCCTTTCACCGTGAGAAAGTAGGGGATATGCCGACCGAAATGTTCTTGCATTTCTTTAAAAGCCTGAGCGATGCCGCCCGCATGAACCTGAACATTAAAGCGGAAGGCACAAACGAGCACCATAAGATCGAAGGAATCTTCAAGGCTTTGGCCCGCTCCATCAAGATGGCTATCCGCCGCGACATCTACAGGTATGAACTGCCGAGTACAAAGGGGGCTTTGTAAATTAAAAATTAAGAATTAAGAATTAAAAAATATCATCGACCGTAATTTTTTAATTCTTAATTCTTAATTTTTAATTCTTAATTTACTCCGCGTTCGGTCCTTCCACATAAAGCTTGCCGTTCTCATCGATTCCCATCTTGTCGATAAAGACAACCCGCTCGTTTCCTGTTTTCTGGGTGTAGCCGTGGTAAACGCAATACATCTGCTTGCCGTCTTTCGACCAGGTCACGCTGTTATGCCCCGTGCCGGTAACGATGCCTCCCTGCTCCACATTCTTTTGAAGTACCGGGTTGTCGTTCGATTTGACAAACGGGCCGAGCGGACTTTTTGCCGTTGCATAGCCGACAGCATAATTCTTGCCTTTGTAATAATTGGCCGAATACATCATGTAGTAGGTATCGCCCTTTTTCAATGTATAAGGGCCTTCCGTCCAACGGCGGTTGATCTCACCGGAAGTAACGGAGCGGCTTTCCCATTCGGATTGCGTGTCGTCCAGTTTTACTGGCGGACGGAGCAGCAGGACCGGTTCACCGATCACTTCTGTCAAATCGGGCTTTACCTCGATGCCATATATCCAGCTTTCCTCTATCTCGTCGAACTTCCCTTCTTTTTTAGCCTTTTCGGCAATTTCGCTTTCCACCGGATGTTTGTAGCAACAACGGGAAAAATACAGATAGGTCCGTCCATCCTCGTCGTCGATCAGGTTCCCGTCGATAACCGGATAGCCCGGATCAAACAAAGGTTTGTCGGATAATTCCTTGAAAGGTCCTGTCGGCTTGTCGGCAACAGCCACTCCGATACGGAAATTTTCCAGTTCGTTTGTCGGATTTTCTTTCCAGTCGGCACTGTACAGCATATAGAACTTGCCACCCCGTTCATACACCTCCGGGGCCCAGAAGTTGGCGACTCCCCATGATCCCGGAACGTTGCCCCGGAATACCTGTCCTTCGGCTTTCCAGTTGGCCAAGTCGGGAGAGGAATACACACTGAAGCCGTCGACGGCGCCTCCGCCTGTTCCATACATATAGTATATGCCGTCCGAAGCCAGCAGTACATACGGATCACCAAACTTTACGGGAAGGGGATTGGTATGCACGATACTTTTTTCCTGTTGTTCCTTCTGCGCCTTGTGTACGCAGGAAGAAAAAGTAAATACAGCTGAAAGCAGTATTACAAATTGTTTCATTTGTCTCATAGATTGTCTATAAAATTAAAAACACATAATAAATGACAGCAAATATACAAATTTGAAATTATTTCCTTTCCTTTGATGTCCGATTTAAGCAGAAAAAGAGTATGGTTAGAAATATATTGATAGCATTTTGTGTGATCCTGTTCGTCTCGTGCAGCAAGGACACGGAATCCAAGTTGTTCGGTAAATGGCAATTACAGAAGGTAGAAGCAAGCGGTGACGTGCAGAATGTCGACACGGTTTATTTTAATTTTGAACATTCTTTGTTTATGTACCAGGTGTACGTTACGGAAATCGACTCTTTCCGCCATCAATATGGCTACAACACGTTGGAAGGTGAAAAAACATTGCTGCTGGAATTGGAGAACAATCCGGGGCCGATCAGTAAATTCCTGCCCTATACCGATTGGAATTCTTCCAAACAAACCTATACAATCGATAAACTGGAATCCAAGCAACTGATCTTAAGCCGCGAAGGGAAAACATATACGTTCCGGAAGTTCTGAAGATTAAATAAGAAATGCGAGCCGACTTTGAAAGTTGTTCGTGAGATCAGCCGGAAATTGAATATCGATGCTGATATCGTCTTAGGTGTATAAAATTAAAGAAAGAAGAAAAGAGGCGGTGTGTCAAAACTCCTTTATCACGATCTTTAAGGCACGGATTTACACGGATAAATTTATTATCTTTCCGTGTAATCCGCGTAATCCGTGCCTAAATTGTGTCTATTGTAAGCAGGATTTTCTTTTTGACACACCCTCTCTTTTTTTGTTTAAACAGACAGTTCCCCGGGACGTTCGGAATCGTCAGCCCCGTTGCCGTTTGACCCTGATCTTTTCTTCCGCTGGTTATTGGCGGTGGTCGTTTCGGTGATCAACTGGTTCAGGTTGTTGACAAATGCCGTTGCCGCTTCCGAAGGTACGGCGACGCTGTAGGATTGTGCCAGCATGACCAGATCTTCATAATATCCGTCGATCCGCTCGCGCAGAACCACACCGCTTTCCTTCTTGTTGGCTGCCCGGTTCTGTGTCCGTTGGCTCGTCAGGCTGATATAGGCGTTGTTCTCCTTTTCGAGTTCGTCCAAATAAGCCGCCAGTCCGAGCGTCTCCACATAGGAGATGTTTTCGTCCTTTCTCAAATCGATCAAAAGCCCTTGTATCTTGGCACTTTCCTGTGCTACCGGGAGACGGGCGATGCCGATATAAGGCTTGATGACCTTATATAAATATTTTCCTGCATCTCTTTCAGCCTCAAGTGGCAATGTCCCGGCACGGGAGATACGTGTCGTGATGTAAACAACTAAATTATCCCGATTCTTTTCGTGTAATTCGGCTTTTTCCGTTTCCTGCGAGATACGGCTTTCATCCACAACGTCTGCCAGGGCAAGCACGTCCTTTTCCATTGCATTGACAAACTCTTTTGACAGGCCGATGTCCGGAGCTCCTGATGCTTGCACTTCTTCGCCCAAGGAGAGTTCACCCGGACGATCTTCCTCGCCGCCCGATGGGGGAGGGAGCAAAGCGAGTACGGAGTTCATATAGGCCAGGTACTCGGCGTTATTGAGTGTGTAAAGCATGATTACTTTGATTTTCGTGTATGTTCCCATAGGCATTCGTAATTAAATGTTTAAATTGTCCTGCAAGGTAGACAATAATTATTGATTTAGCATTGCTTTCTGCTTTTATTGTCCGGAAAAGTCTTCAAGAAACCTTGAAATGCCGTTCCAACGGTGAAAAATATCTTCAAGAAATCTTAAAACCGTTTTTGAATGGTGAAAAGCCGTTTCAAGATTTCTCAAAACGACTTTTCAAAGGTGCAAACCCATTACAAGATTTCTTGAGACCGCCCTGCACGGTGAAAAACGACTTCAGGATTTCTTGAAATGGGTTTGCAGGGGTGCGACGGGGGTGCGAGATTTCCTGAAAAGGGGAAACGGCCCGGCAAAAAATCATACGGAATTATTTGCTTAATCATTCAAAAACACGATCTTTGTGGACGTATTGAAAATAACGTAGAAGCGTTTCGATATTATCTTGTACTGAAATCTGGACAATTTCAACTACGCAAGATAATAGATCAAATGGCTCCTGCGCTTGTGTTTGTTATATACCTGTCTGGTAACGGATAGTTTATATATACCATCATAAAGCGTGGGATCATTGTTCTATTATTGCGTAGTGGGCAGTCCAGAGCCTCAGTACAGTGATAGACGATGGTTCCCACGCTTTTTTTATTTATTATTTTCTATAGGGAGCATAGAAAAAAATACTTTTGATATGAATAATTTAAAATTTGAATGCTATTTATTGCTGAGTGTATTAATTTTGAGTCTATTTGGGTGTGATAAAGAAGAGACAGTACAAGGATATTACATTAAAAATTTAAAAGGACTTGATATGGAGAAAATTCAAGTCTATGAATTTTCGAACACTGAAGGCCTTTACTTAGATTCAGCTTTATTATTTGGATTTCGAGACCAGAAAATTTGGATTGGGCTATTTGACAATCATACTAAGAAGCAACTACATGAGTGGGAAAGTTTAAACGTATATAAAGAGAAAGAATATAAAATTGATTATGGGAGAACTATTACATGGAATATAGAAGGTATTGACTGTTTATTAAAGACTGATTTAGGTTATGTTTGTTATTCACGAGGAATTAGTTATGGTGAAGACCAGTATGGAGGTGGTTATCCTACTCTTGGACCGGATCTTTTCTTTTTTAAACATGATGAGAATATTGTTTATGTAAATCAGCCAGAAAAATTTATTACTGCAAATGTATGCGGTCTGCTTGCATGGTATAATGGAAGCATAGTTTCTGAATCTTCTTATGTTAATGAAAGTATTGTATATTCTATGGAAGGAGAAAAAATAACAAACTTAAAGTATTCACCTAATAGGATAAACGATATCCCTGTTTCTTACACAGAAGGAATAAGAATTAATAGAGGATATGTTGTTGATAGATATGATTACCAAACCGGAAAATCAATTTGGGAAACCTCTTTAGAAAAAGTTCAAGCTGATGCATTAATGACTGTTGATACAATAAAAAGAACAGAAGAAATCTGGGAATTTACTTGTGATATAACAAACAAAGACGGTAGTAAAGAACAAATTAAGTTTACCCTTAATATTAAAAATGGAATGCTGACTTATATTTAATGACAGAGAGGGGGCAAAACGGATAAACTGGACGCAGATGAAACGCATATTTATTTTATTGATAATATTTGCCTTCATCTGTGCTCGTCTGTATCATCTGCATCCCCTAATACTTACTTTTAACACCCTCGTGTGTCAGTTCCGCCACCTCCGCCCGTGCCTCCCGAATCAAGTCCCCCGGTGTGATCCGGATCTGCAAGCCCCGTTGTCCGGCGCTTACATAGATATGGTCGAATTGTCCGGCGGTGTGGTGGATGTAGGTCGGGAAATGCTTTTTCATGCCGATGGGGGAGCAGCCGCCACGGATGTAGCCGGTGAGGGGGAGGAGTTCTTTGACCGGGATCATTTCACAGCTTTTGTTGCCGGAGACTTTGGCGGCCTTTTTCAGATCGACCTCGTCGGCGCCGGGAATGACACAGACGAAGTAGCCGCTTTTGTCGCCGTGGAGGACAAGCGTCTTGAATACCTGCGCGACATTCTCACCTAACTGGTCGGCAACGTGTGTCGCACTCAGATCGTTTTCATCTACTTCATATGGAACCAGCTGGTAAGCCACTTTGGCTTTGTCCAGCAGGCGTGCTACGTTTGTTTTGTTGATTTTCATCGCTATTAAGAAATTGTTTCTTCTATTCCTTTCATGGAGAGCTGAACCCGTTTGCGAACGAGGTCGACGCTTAACACTTTTACTTTCACATGTTGATGGATCGAGACGACTTGTGTCGGATCACTGATAAAACGGTCTGCCAATTCGGAAATATGAACCAGCCCGTTCTCCTTGATGCCGACGTCGACGAAACAGCCGAAATTCGTTATATTGGTGACGATACCCGGCAGCACTTGCCCTTCTTTCAGGTCTTCGATCGTGTTGACCGTCGGATCGAAAGAAAATACCTGGATGGTCTGGCGGGGATCGCGTCCCGGCTTGTCCAGCTCTTCCATGATATCCAACAAGGTCGGCATTCCGACTTTATCCGTGACGTATTTCTTCAAGTCGAGCTTCTTCTTCAGTTCTTTATGGCTGATCAGTTCGGCAACGGTACATTTCAAGTCCTTTGCCATCTGTTCGACGATCGGATAACTTTCCGGATGGACGGCCGAGTTGTCCAACGGGTTCTTGCCCCCCTGGATACGGAGGAAACCGGCGCTTTGCTCGAAAGCCTTTTCTCCCATGCGGGGCACTTTCAGCAGCTCGCGGCGGGACTGGAAAGGCCCGTGTTCGGTACGGTAGTCGACAATGTTCTGTGCCAGTGCCGGGCCCAATCCGGAAATATAGGTCAGCAGATGTTTGCTTGCCGTATTGACGTTCACACCAACCAGGTTCACGCAGCTTTCCACCGTCTGGTCGAGGCTCTTTTTCAGGGCGCCCTGCTCGACGTCATGCTGGTATTGTCCGACACCGATGCTTTTCGGATCGATCTTGACCAACTCGGCAAGCGGGTCCATCAGGCGGCGACCGATGCTGACGGCGCCACGGACCGTCACATCGTACTCCGGAAATTCATCGCGGGCGATCTTGGAAGCCGAATAAATGGAAGCACCGTTTTCGCTGACCACGAACACCTGAACCTTACGGTCGTAGCGGATATTGGTAATGAACTGTTCCGTCTCCCGGCTGGCCGTCCCGTTTCCTATTGCGATGGCATCGATAGCATAGGTTGCGACCAATTGTGCCACTTTGGCAGCCGCTTTGCTCTTCTCGTTCTTGGGCGGGTGGGGATAGATCGCTTCGTTATGCAACAATGTCCCTTGCGCATCGAGGCAAACCAGCTTGCACCCCGTACGGTAGCCGGGATCGACCCCCAAGACGCGCTTCTGTCCCAATGGCGGAGCCAGCAACAACTGGCGCAGGTTCTCGGCAAATACACGGATCGCCTCTTCGTCGGCTTTCGCCTTGCTCAGGTTGGCAAATTCGGTTTCGATGGAAGGTTTCAACAAACGCTTGAAAGAGTCGTCCACGGCCATCGATACCTGTTCGGATGCTTCGCCCCGTCCTTTCACGAAACGGCGTTTCAGACGGTCCAGGCAGCCCGTCGTGTCGGGCGAAATGCCTACGCGCAGGATACCTTCCGCTTCCCCTCGGCGCAGGGCCAACAGACGGTGTGAACTCGTACGGTTCAAAGGCTCGCTGAATTCGAAATAATCGCGGTACTTGGCGCCTTCTTCCTCTTTCCCTTTGATGACTTTGGACGTGATAACCGCCGTGTGCGAGAAAGAATTACGGACGGCGCCCCGGGCCTCTTCGTTCTCATTCACCCATTCGGCGATGATGTCACGCGCCCCCTGCAACGCTTCTTCCGCGTCCTTCACTTCCCCTTTGACAAAAGCTGCCACACGGGCGGACAGATCTCTTTCGTTCTGCATCATCACGACTTTGGCAAGAGGTTCGAGTCCTTTCTTGCGGGCGATCTCCGCTTTGGTGACCCGTTTGGGCTTGTAAGGCAGATAAATGTCTTCTATCTCGGTACTGTCCCACGAATCCTCGATCCTCTTTTTCAGTTCGGGAGTCAGTTTGCCTTGTTCTTCTATGGAGGATAAGATACTTTCTTTTCTCTTCTTCAGTTCGGTCAACTTGTCCAACTGGTCTTTGATGTTGCCGATCTGGACTTCATCCAGCCCTCCGGTCACCTCTTTGCGGTACCGGCTGATGAAGGGGATTGTCGCTCCTTCTCCTAACAGCCCGACGGTTCGTTCCACCTGTCCGGCGGGAATGTCCAGGATACGGGAAATCAGCGTATGAAATGATGCTACCATAATATGGGTCGTTTCTTTATATTCGAGCCACAAAGATAATGGTTTGGCTTTTATTTTGCTTCAGCCGACGAGTTCTTTATCCAACTATTTTTGCAATTCCTTACACACCGGTAAGAGTCTCCTGACGGCCGGTTTGATCCAAACGGACTGTCTTATCTGCGAACAAACGCAGTTCTTCGGGATGATGGGAGGTGAAGAGAATCGTCTGTCCGCTTTCTGCTTGCCGTTCGCGGATACGCTCGATAATTCGGCGGCTTAAAGCCTCGTCCAAACCTTTAAAAGGTTCGTCCATAAGCAGGAGCGGCGAAGGATAGGCCAGGGCACGTGCAATCGCGACCCGTTGTTGCTGTCCGAAACTCAGTTCATCAGGGAAACGATTCGCAAAGTCTCCCAACTCCATCTTTCGCAATACTGAGGCCGCCCGTTCGAAAGCAATCTCCTTTTTCAGGCAGGCCGCCAAGGGAAGGGCGATATTTTCGGCAATCGTCAACTGGCTGAGCAATTCGGGTTCCTGGAATACATAAGCGATTCCGGTTTTACAGTCTGTCTCGATCTCTCCTTGCACAGGCTTTAAAATATTCCCGATCAGGTTCAACAAGGTCGTTTTGCCGGTTCCCGACGGAGCGGTTATGCCATATATGAATCCTTTTTCGAAAGTATAGCTGAAGCGGGATAGGACCGTATCCGAACCATACCGGTATGAAACATCGCGGATCCGTATGTCGCAATTTCCTTTTGGCGCAGGCAATTTGCTGGAATGCTCATTAAAATGTATCGGAAATCGTTGCCTTGCCAACCGGTTGATCCCTCTGTCAAAAAGATAGCTGATCAGGATCGCGACAATTGTCCATGCGATCAATTCGGGAACGGCTATAAAAACTTGTGCCTGCTTCATCTCCCCGCCGATGCCGGGCGAACATTGCGCCAGAACCTCTCCCATGATGATAGCCCGCCAACCGAAGCCCGCGGCGGATGCAAGCCCGCTGTACAGGAATGGCTTCAATTGCGGATAGGTCACTTGTGCCAGCCTGTTCCAACGTCCGATCCTGAATTGGCGGGCCATTATCGAAAGCCCTTTCCGCCGGCTCCGTATTCCTTTCGTCAGGTTTTCCGTAAGGAGAGGGAACATGGTCAGGAAAGCGATTATCAAAGGAATACTTTCCGCATTCAGGAAAATCAAAGCCAGGAGTATGAATGAAATGACCGGAATGGAACGCATGATTGCCAGTAACGGACGGAAAAGTTCATACATCCACCCGCATTTGTCGAAAAGGAAAGAGACTCCCACGGCCGCCATTAGCGAGACGGACATCCCGATGGTTCCGCGCAACACTGTCGCCATGACTGATCGATAGAACGAGCCGGATGCGAAAAGTACGGCGAGCGTGCTTGACAGCCGGGGTACGGACGGAACCAAATCCGGCAAACGTACCAGCATCGACAATAGTTGCCAGGCCAGCAAGAGGAGGGTTATCGACAGGAGGGTAAAGATGCTCTTCTTCATTTTCCGGGTCATTTATAGAATTGCTCGTCGGGCATCTTTTCTCCCAATGCCTTCGGTTCATACTGCCCGATCAGTTGCAGGAAGCGGAGTATGTTCTCTTGGGCTTCGGATGCCGTTTTGTAGTCGATCTTGCAGCGTTCGATACTTTCGGGCGTCAACATGCCGGATGCAAAAATGTTTTCTTTTTCCAATATGCGGATCGCCTGTTCCGGCTGCTCCACGGCAAAGCGGCAAGAAAGATCCAAGAGGCTGTCTATCGTTTCCCGGCTTTTTTCCAAAGCGGATGCATAGAGTATGGCTGTCTGGGCAAATCCCAAAGAGGTTGAATCGGGACTGTTCAGGTCTGCCAATAGGTGCAACGTGCTGTCTTTCCGCAACGCGATACTTAGAAACGGCTCTCCCAAAACGGCATGATCGACTTTCCCGGCCAACAGCCCCTGCATGATCTCCCGTGCGGTAGTAAATGAATAATTCAGCGTGTAATCGGGTTTGTGCTGCCGAAGATAATGACGGGTCAGAATGTCAGGTGTCGTTCCGGCTCCGAAAATATGTAAAACCGGCTTGGCAGCACCGGAAAGTCCTTTATCGTTTCTGCCGGCCAGATAGAGGGTTCCCCATATCGGACAACCTGCCAGATGGTACGGGATGCCTTTATTATACAGGTTGGCAGCACTGATCATCGGCAAAACGGCTATATCCGCTTCGCCCTTTATCAGGGCGGCCTGCATCAAGTCGGGAGAATCGATTATCCGGACGGATAGCGGCTTGCCGTCGATAACGGGCGCTTCTTCCATCCAGTGTGCAAAGACAATAGCGGAAGGACCACGTAAAACAGCTACGTGTATCGCTTCCGCTTCTGTATTCGGTTTACTATTGCAGCAGCATAAAATAAGTAGCATGCAAAAGCATCTGAAAAATGTCATTCGGCAGCCGGCTCGCTTTTCTTTACATTCGTGACAATCTCCTGTTTGTCCTTATCGAAGTCGACAACGATCGTATCTCCTTCTCCGACAGAGGCGCGGATGATCATTTCCGCCATCTCGTCTTCCAGATATTTCTGGATGGCGCGTTTCAGCGGACGTGCACCGAACTGGATGTCATAGCCTTTGGTGGCAACAAAATCCTTGGCGGCGTCTGTCAGTTCCAGGGAATACCCCAGGCCTGCCACACGTTTGTAAAGACCTTGCAACTCGATATCGATGATCTTATGGATCGCTTCCTTGTCCAGCTGGTCGAACATGATGATGTCGTCCACACGGTTCAGGAACTCCGGAGCGAACGCCTTATTCAACGCTTTCTGGATAACGCTGCGGGAGAAGTCCTTATCCGGTTCGCCGGCAGCCTGCGAACTGAAACCGACACCACGGCCGAAGTCTTTCAACTGGCGTGTACCGATATTGGACGTCATGATCAGAATCGTGTTCTTAAAGTCGATCCGTCTGCCGAGGCTGTCAGTCAGACGTCCTTCGTCCAACACTTGCAGCAGCAGGTTGAACACGTCCGGATGCGCTTTCTCGATCTCATCCAACAGGACGACAGAGTAGGGCTTGCGACGAACTTTCTCGGTCAGCTGGCCGCCCTCTTCATAACCGACATATCCCGGAGGCGCACCGATCAGGCGGGACACCGCAAACTTTTCGAGGTACTCGCTCATATCGATACGGACCAGGGCGTCGGCCGAGTCAAACAGATATTCCGCCAGTTTCTTGGCCAAGTGAGTCTTGCCGACACCTGTCGGTCCCAAGAACATGAAGGTCCCGATCGGTTTGTTCGGGTCCTTCAGGCCGACGCGGTTACGCTGGATTGCTTTTACGATCTTCTGGACGGCATCATCCTGGCCGACCACTTTCTTCTTCAGGTTCTCGGCCATTTCGAGCAGTTTCAGGTTTTCAGCTTTGGCGATACGCTGAACAGGGACACCTGACATCATGGCTACGACTTCTGCCACCTTATCTTCGTCCACCGTTTCGCGATGCTCCTGCAATTCCTGTTCCCATTTGGCTTTGGCGGCTTCCAACTGCAAGAGGTACTGACGTTCCTTGTCGCGGAAGCTGGCGGCCAGCTCGAAGTTTTGCGACTTGACGGCAGCGAACTTCTCTGTTTTGGTCGCCTCGATCTTCGCCTCCAGTTCTTCGATGCTCTTCGGAACCGTTATGTTAGATATATGTACGCGAGAACCGGCTTCGTCCAACGCATCGATTGCCTTGTCCGGGAAGTTGCGGTCGCTGATGTAACGTTCCGTCAGTTTCACACAAGCCTGCAGGGCTTCGGGCGTATAGATCACGTTGTGATGTTCTTCGTAGCGGGCCTTGATATTCTGCAGGATCTGCAACGTCTCTTCCGCAGTTGTCGGATCGACGATCACTTTCTGGAAACGACGTTCCAAAGCTCCGTCTTTCTCGATGTTCTTACGATATTCATCCAGGGTCGTAGCGCCGATGCATTGTATTTCACCACGGGCCAGGGCCGGTTTCAGCATGTTGGCGGCATCCATTGAACCGGAAGCCGAACCGGCACCGACGATCGTATGGATCTCATCGATGAACAGGATGATATTCGGGTTCTTCGACAGTTCGTTCAGAATCGCCTTGATACGTTCTTCAAACTGGCCGCGATATTTGGTGCCCGCCACGATAGATGCCATATCCAGGCTGATCACACGCTTGTCGAACAAAACGCGGGAAACTTTGCGCTGGATGATACGCAGGGCCAGGCCTTCCACGATCGCCGATTTGCCGACACCCGGTTCGCCGATCAGGACAGGATTGTTTTTCTTGCGGCGGCTCAGTATCTGCGCCAGGCGTTCGATCTCCTTCTCGCGCCCGACAATCGGATCGAGACGGTTTTCAGCGGCCGCACGCGTCATATCCGTACCGAAGTTATCCAATACAGGCGTGTCGTTGGGCGATTTGGGCTGTGCGGAGCCGGCTCCGGAAGAGGAGCGGGGAGACTCCCGGCGGGAAGAGAAATCATCGTCTTCGTCTTCATCGTCGTCGGTATAGCCATCGCTGATCCCTTCGAAATGTCCGGCGTCTTCTTCTCCGGCAAAATCATCCATGCGCTTCAAGCCGGTACCGCTCACCAGGTAGTTATAGATGCTGCGGTACGTTATGCCGATTTCGTTCAGCACCTTTGCCGCAATATTGAACTCTTCTTTCAGAATGGCCAGAAGCAGGTGTTCCGTTCCGGTTTCTTCTTTCTTGAACAAGCGCGATTCAAGCATGCTCATGCGCAGTACGCGCTCGGTTGTTTTACTGATTGCGATATCATGCTGGACAGCCTCCTCGGCATCGATTGTATTCTTAATTTCTCGTTCGATCTTTCTTTTGATATCCCATTCGTCGACATTCAGTTCGCGCAGGGCCTGCACGGCTTTCCCTTCGCCGTCGCGGATAATTCCAAGCATTAAGTGTTCCGGTCCGATATAACCGTTCTGAAGCCTTACAGCTTCTTCGCGGCTATATTCAATAACGTCCATTAATCTCTTTGAATAGTTATTTTTCATATTATAATAATGTACTGTGATCATGCAAATGTAATAAACTCTCGTTATATATCTAACAAAATCCATGCCATTATTCCTTAAAAGAAAATAAAGTATCAAATACGGAGTTGTCATATTGGTACGAAAAACGGCTTAATCCTGTCATATAGGAATGTTAAAAAATATTACCCGCAAGTGTAATTCAAAATACACGCCCTATTAATCCCATTTTCATGCGGTGGTGGTTTCATTTTGATAGTTCGGAACCGGATGCCTCCCGACAAGTAAATTCTAAAATTTCGAGCCAAAAACTTTCGTGATACACGGAAAAGCCTTACCTTAGTGCACTTTTTGAAAGGTGAGATATTGAGTGTAATTAATATAAAACTAAATGGTTGATCAAGACAGAATTATTAAGATTAACATCGAGGAGGAAATGAAATCGGCATACATTGACTATTCAATGTCTGTCATCGTTTCACGCGCCCTTCCGGATGTTAGGGATGGTTTCAAGCCGGTTCATCGTCGTATTTTGTTCGGAATGAATGAATTGGGTAATACATCCGACAAACCTTATAAAAAATCTGCGAGAATTGTTGGTGAAGTTTTAGGTAAATATCATCCACACGGCGACTCGTCCGTTTATTTCGCAATGGTTCGTATGGCACAGACATGGTCTATGCGTTACACGCTGGTGGATGGACAAGGAAACTTCGGTTCGGTGGACGGCGACAGCCCTGCCGCCATGCGTTATACGGAAGCAAGATTGAGCAAACTTGCCGAAGAAATGCTGCGCGATATCGACAAAGATACGGTTGATTTCCAGCTGAACTTTGACGATACGCTGAAAGAACCGACCGTATTGCCGACTCGTATTCCGAATCTGCTGGTAAACGGCGCATCCGGTATTGCCGTCGGGATGGCGACAAACATGCCTACACATAACCTTAGCGAGGTGCTGGACGGCTGTATGGCCTTCATCGATGCCCATGGGGAAATGGAAGTGGCTGATTTGATGCAATATATCAAAGCTCCGGATTTCCCGACCGGCGCGACTATCTATGGATATGCCGGCGTTAAAGATGCTTTTGAGACAGGCAGGGGACGGATCATCCTGCGCGGAAAAGCAGAAATCGAAACGGAGGGCAATCATGAGAAGATCATTATCACCGAGATTCCTTACCTTGTCAATAAGGCGGAATTGATCAAATATATCGCTGATCTGGTAAATGAAAAACGTATCGAAGGCATTTCCAATGTAAACGACGAGTCGGACCGTACCGGTATGCGTATCGTCGTGGATGTCAAAAGAGATGCCAATTCGAGCGTAGTGCTGAACAAACTCTATAAGTTGACGGCTTTGCAGTCTTCTTTCAGTGTCAATAACATTGCATTGGTGAACGGGCGTCCGCGCCAGCTTAACCTGAAAGACCTGATCAAGGCATTCGTCGATCACCGCCATGAAGTCGTGATCCGCCGTACCAAATACGAATTGCGTAAGGCCGAAGAGCGTGCCCATATCCTGGAAGGCCTGATTATTGCTTCCGACAATATCGATGAAGTCATTGCAATCATCAAGTCGTCCAAAAGCCCGGCCGAAGCCATCGAACGTTTGATGGAACGTTTCTCCCTGTCGGATATACAATCTCGCGCCATCGTAGAAATGAGACTTCGCCAATTGACGGGCCTGGAACAGGATAAACTCCGTGCAGAGTATGAAGAAATCGAAAAATTGATCGCATATTTGAAGGAAATTCTGGAAAATGACGATCTTTGTATGAAAGTCATCAAAGACGAATTGCAGGAAATCAAGGACAAGTACGGAGACGAACGTAAAACAGACATCGTCTATGCCTCCGAAGAGCTTAATCCGGAAGACTTCTATGCAGATGACGAGATGATCATTACCATCTCCCACATGGGATACATCAAACGTACGCCGTTAAGTGAATTCCGTGCACAGGGACGTGGCGGAGTAGGGGCCAAAGGTTCCGAAACGCGTGATGAAGATTTTGTGGAATACATCTATCCGGCCTCCATGCATGCCACCTTGCTGATCTTTACGGCAAAAGGAAAATGTTATTGGCTGAAAGTATTCGAAATTCCGGAAGGGGCGAAGAACTCGAAGGGTAGAGCGATCCAGAACTTGTTGAACATCGAACCGGACGACAAGGTCAACGCTTTCATCCGCGTCAAGAAACTGACGACAGATACGGAGTTTATCAATTCCCATTACCTCTTGTTCTGCACAAAGAAAGGGGTGATCAAGAAGACCCTGCTGGAAGCATATTCCCGTCCTCGTCAGAATGGTGTGAATGCCATCACATTACGGGAAGACGACGGCCTGATCGAAGTGTGTATGACAAATGGCAATAACGAGGTTCTGATTGCAAACCGCAACGGACGCGCCATCCGTTTCCATGAGAGTGCAGTACGTGTCATGGGCCGTACGGCATCCGGTGTGAGAGGTATGACACTCGACGATTCCAACGATGAAGTGATAGGAATGGTTTGCATCAAGGACAAAGAAAAGGAAACTGTACTGGTGGTGTCCGAACAAGGTTACGGCAAACGTTCCAACATCGAAGATTATCGTATTACGAACCGTGGAGGTAAAGGCGTCAAGACCATCAATATTACGGAAAAGACCGGTAAACTGGTAGCTATCAAGAATGTTACGGAGGAAAACGATATTATGATCATTAATAAATCCGGTATCGCGATCCGTATGAAGGTATCTGACCTGAATGTCATCGGACGTGCAACACAAGGGGTACGCCTGATCAATTTGGGGAAACGTAATGACGAAATCGCCTCTGTATGTAAAGTGCTGTCACAGACTGAAGAAGAGATCGCTGAAGAAAAGGCACAGCGTGAAGCTTTAGAAGATGCGGCAATCCATGAACATCCAATAGGGAATACCGATTTCGAAGATGTCTCTGATGATGTCGAAAGCAATGAAAATGCGGACGATACAGAAGAAACAACTGAGGAATAATTTAAACAAATAGAAATATTAATCTCAAATCACTATCACAAATGAAACGAGTATTATTGACAGTTGCACTATGTGTTGCAGCATCTGCCTCTTTCGCACAGAAAAAAGTTGTGAACGAGGCGCAGAGTATTGCGAAAGGAAGTAACGCAGATTTCGGAGAAGCCAGAACCTTGATCAAAGGTGCGTTGGAAAATCCGGAAACCAAAGACGACGCTAAAACTTGGTATGTAGCAGGTTTTATTGAAGATCAGCAGTTCAATGCCGAAAGAGCTAAACAAATCTTGGGACAGCAGCCTAACGAACCGGTTATGTACGAAGCTTTGTATGGTATTTTACCTTATTTCCAGAAAGCCTACGAACTGGATCAGTTGCCGAATGAAAAAGGCAAAGTAAAACCTAAATATTCAAAAGATATCAAAAGTATCTTGAGTGCAAACCATGTGTACCTGTTCAACGGCGGTGCCTATTATTTTGATAAACAAGAGTATAAGAAAGCATACGATTTCTTCAACCAGTATGTGGAAATATCCGAACTGCCGATGTTCGCAGGGACTCAGACTGCTGAAAAAGACTCTACATTCATGACGGTCCAGTTCTATGCAGCCGCAGCGGCTTCCTTAGCCAAAGATTCCAAATTGGCTATCGCCGCTTTGGAACGTGCCAAGAATACTCCTTATCGTCAATATGATGTTTTCCAGTATCTTTGCTACGAATACGGTGAAGCAAGAACAGCTCAGGACTCTGTCATGTTGGAAAAGACATTTGAAGAAGGTATGCAGGTGTTCCCGGATTCGGCTTTCTTCCTGAACAACTTGATCAATACATACATCTATTCCAATAGAAATGAAAAAGCATTGGAAATGTTGAATGTCGCAATCCAGAAAAATCCGAATGATGCCAACCTTTACAACGTAATGGGACGTGTCTATGAAACCGGATTGAAAGATAATGCCAATGCTGAAAAGTATTTCAAAATCGCTTTGGAAAAAGACCCGAATCTGACAGATGCACTTTCTAATATCGGTCGTATCTACTACAACCAAGGCGTAAACAAATTAAGCGAGGCTAATATGATCAATGATAGCAAGAAATATCAGGAAGAATTAGCCCTGGCAAAAGAATTGTTCAAAAAAGCGCTGCCTTATTATAAAAAAGCTCATGAAGCAGAACCTGAAAAAATGGACAACATGATCGCTTTGAGAGGTATCTATTACAATTTGAACATGGGTCCGGAACTGGAAGCCATCGAAGCTGAAATGAATAAATAATAGATCGGATAAGATTTAATCAAAAAAGGAGTTCTCTGAATCGGAGAGCTCCTTTTTATTTTAAGAAACTCTTGTTCATAGAAAGAAAAGACAGGCTGTTACCGGGATCAGACGGGTTCGGCAAAGAATTCCAATAATACTATTAAACATAATCGTAATTATCTAAAGTAAACATCTGAGGCATAGATGGGTTATATATAAGGAACACAAAAAAAGCCCGTATCCAACTTCACAGTTACATACGGACCAAACAAATAACAAACTCTACTTATATGAAAAAACAAATACTACTAACTTAATCATGTCGGGAATTTCTTTGGATGTAATTCCTAACTCATTTTATCATATAACAGCACGCAATCCAGTTTGGTTCAGAAATAATGAAAAAAAAATTCACTTCCGGTAAGCTTAAATATGCATCATAAGCCATATAATCCTGTATTACAGAAATATATCATTTATGAAATAACTAATATCATTTTTAAAACATGAACCTCTTTTCTTTCATGTACTTTTAAAATCAAATTTCAACCTAAAAAGATATTACCATGAAGGAATTGAAAATGTTTATTGATGGCAGATTCATAGAAAACGAATCTGGAAAATGGATTAAGGTATTGAATCCTTCTACCGAAGAAGTGATCTCATTAATGCCGGACGGTACGGTCGAAGATGCTAAAAGAGCGATCGATGCTGCAGAAAAAGCTCAGGATCAATGGGAAAGAACACCTTCTATAGAAAGGGCCGCTTATCTGACCAAAATTGCAGAAGGTATCCGCAAAAGAGAAAAGGAACTGACTGATATAATTGTTCGTGAAGGTGGAAAGACGCAAGGCCTGGCTAATGTGGAAGTCCTTTTTACGGCAGACTATATCGATTATATGGCTGGATGGGCCCGCCGGTATGAAGGTGAAATCATCCCCAGCGACCGTCCGCGTGAAAGCATATTCCTGTTCAAGAAAGCAATTGGTGTAACGACCGGTATTCTCCCCTGGAACTTCCCCTTCTTCCTGGTTGCACGCAAAGCTGCTCCGGCTTTGATTACCGGTAATACGATCGTGGTAAAACCGAGTCAGCTTACACCTGAAAATGCATACGTTTTTGCACAAATTGTAGAAGAAGCCGGTTTGCCGGCCGGAGTTTTCAATCTGGTGAACGGGCGCGGCTCGGTGATTGGCCATGAGCTGGCAGCGAATCCGAAAGTCGGCATGGTCAGCCTTACGGGAAGTGTGAGTGCCGGACAACAGACAATGGCGGCAGCAGCTCCTAACATAACAAAAGTGTCTTTGGAATTAGGTGGAAAAGCTCCGGCAATCGTGATGGAAGACGCGGATATGGATTTGGCGGTGAAGTCGATTATCGCTTCACGCGTGATCAATACAGGACAAGTATGTAACTGTGCGGAACGTGTTTATGTAGATAAAAAGATCAAAGATCTCTTTATGGAAAAACTTGTGGCCGGCATGAAGCAGGTGAAAGTCGGCAACCCGAACGAGATCGCCGACTTGGATATGGGACCGCTGATCGAAGCAAATGCCTTGGCTGCCATGGAACAAAAAGTTGAGAAGGCGGTTCAGCAGGGAGCCCGACTTCTGTGCGGCGGTCATCGGATCGGAACAAAAGGATATTTCTTCGAACCGACAGTACTGGATTGCGCCACACAAGAAATGGATATCATACGGGAAGAGACCTTCGGTCCTATCCTGCCCGTTGTCGAATATACGGATATCAACGATGCGATTGCATGGGCAAATGACTGTGACTACGGATTGACATCTTCCGTCTATACCCAAAATCTGGACCATGCATTCAAGATCATGCGCTCGCTGAAGTTTGGCGAAACATATATCAATCGTGAGAACTTTGAGGCTATGCAGGGTTTCCATGCAGGTTGGCGTAAGTCCGGAATCGGCGGTGCAGATGGAAAACACGGTCTTGAGGAATATTTACAGACGCATGTCGTTTATATAGAAACCAAGGAATAGAAGAATCGCCATTATATGACCCGTGCCATCGTTGTGACACAATTGTGCCAATGCGATGGCACTGTCGTGTCACTGCATTGGCACAAAAGAAGAATAGCTTATACCTGTTCCAACAGGTAGTATTCGGAAAGGATATCCCGCACTTTCTCCGGAGTCAGGCGTCCATAGACTTTTCCGGCAATCGTAACGACCGGAGCCAGTCCGCAAGCACCCACACAACGCAAGCAATCCAATGAGAACAAGCCGTCGGGTGTAGTCTCTCCTACTTTGATCTCCAGCTGGCGCTGGAATTCATCCAAGACTTTCTCGGCTCCCCGTACATAGCAGGCCGTTCCCAGACAGACGGAAATTGGATATTTCCCCTTCGGAGTCATGGTAAAGAACGAATAGAACGTGACCACCCCATATACCCTGGAAACCGGGATATGCAACCGGCCGGCAATGATCTCCTGCACTTCGCGAGGCAGATAACCGAATATGCCCTGGGCGGCATGCAATATGTTGATCAGCTCTCCCGGATCGTTATTATGTTCATCACAGACAGCCAACAATTCATTGATCTTTATCTGAATCAAATGTATTTTCATCTTATCCATCGTTTATCCCTCCTGATTTTCTTGCGTAAACATATTAATGGCTTCCTTACGGTCGAAATAGTGCGTATGCAACAGCTTGTGGGCACGCGGTCCGCACGGTTCTCCCAGATAGTCGGCATAAAGAGCTTGAATATAAGGATTCTCATGGCTCTTGCGAAGCGTCTTGCCGCGATCCTCCTGATAGAGAGCCGCCGCACGTTTGCGCAGCACCTCCATCCTGCCCCTGTGGAACGGTTGGCCGCCACCACCGATGCAACCGCCCGGACATGCCATGACTTCGATGGCATGATAGGGCGACGTGCCGTTTTTGACTTCTTCAACCAATCTGCGGGCATTACCCAAACCATGTGCAATTCCTATTTTTATCGGTGTCCCATCGAAGTCTATTGTTGCACTGCGAATACCTTCTAACCCGCGAAGTTCTTCAAAATCAATTTTAGGAAGAGGTTTTTTCGTATATAGCTCGTACGCCGTACGACAAGCCGCTTCTATCACGCCTCCGGTTGTTCCGAAGATAACGCCGGCTCCTGTCGATTCGCCTAACGGACGATCGAAATCGCTATCCGGCAGTTCCGCGAAGTTTATGTTTGCATAACGGATCAGGCGGGCCAATTCGCGCGTATAGATCGAAATATCGACATCCGGATTGCCATCGACCGCAAATTCCGGACGGCTGGCTTCATATTTCTTTGCCAGGCAAGGCATGATCGAGACGACAACGATCCGCTTCCGGTCTACTCCCAATTTTTCGGCAAAATAGCTTTTGGCAATCGCGCCGAACATCTGCTGCGGGCTCTTAGCTGTCGACAGGTTGTCTAATAATTCCGGGAAATGCTGCTCGACAAAGCTGACCCACCCCGGACAGCAACTCGTCATCAACGGCATTTTTACTTCCTGATCGCCTTTCAGGTATTTCCCGATCCGTTGCAACAGTTCCGTTCCTTCTTCCATAATAGTCAGGTCGGCGGCGAAATCCGTATCGAAAACATAATCGAAGCCTAACCCGCGGAGGGCGGAAACCATCTTGCCAGTCACCAGCGTTCCCGGCTCATACCCGAAATCGCGTCCTAAAGCCGTACGCACGGCCGGAGCTGTCTGGGCTATCACGATCTTGTCCGGATCGGCCAGCGCATCCAATACCGGCTGTTGCGTATTCCGTCCGCTCAACGCGTTTACCGGACAAACCGATACGCACTGGCCGCAATAGGAACACGTACTACCGGCAATATCCCGTTCGAAAGCCGTAGAGACGGCGGCGTTAAAGCCCCGATTGACAGCAGTCAAAGCCCCGACGGTCTGGATATTATTACACATAGTCTCGCAACGGCGGCACATGATGCATTTGTTCATGTTGCGCACGATAGAGGGTGAACGGTCTATCTGGAACGTAGACATCTCGCCTTTATAGCGAATCTCGCGTATCCCCAAGTCATGGGCGATGGTTTGTAGTTCACAATGCCCGTTACTGCTGCAAGTCAGGCATTCTGCCGGATGGTTGGACAGGATCAGTTCCATCACGGTTTTCCGGGCATTCATCACACGCGGACTGTGTGTCTGTACGACCATCCCTTCCGTGCACTCCGTTTTACAAGAAGGAGCCAGATTACGGCGACCTTCTATTTCGACCACGCAGATACGGCAGGCACCCGGGTTATTTTCATAATGCAAATCTTCCAACTTCATGTAACAAAGAGTCGGAATGCGGATGCCCATTCCTTTTGCGGCATCCAGGATCGTGGTTCCTTTGGGGACTTCCACGGGTCTTCTATCTATAATAAGTTTTACTGTTTCCATAATTTTAATTGACAATTGTCCCTTGTTTTAGTGCACATAAATGGCTCCGAACTTACATCTCTCTATACATGAACCGCACCGGATACAAGTCTGCGGGTCGATCACATGCGGAACTTTCTTGTCTCCCGTGATCGCATTCACCGGGCACATGCGGGCACAAAGCGTACATCCCTTGCATTTCTCCGGATTGATGAAATATTGCGTCAGTTCGCGACACTGATGGGACGGACAACGTTTTTCCTTTACGTGGGCCAGATATTCATCATAGAAGTTATCCATCGTAGACAAAACCGGGTTGGGCGATGTCTGCCCCAGGCCGCATAAGGCCGTGTCTTTGATCACGCCGGCCAAGTTGCGAAGCCGGTTCAGGTCCTCGATCGTTCCGTTGCCGGACGTGATCTTTTGCAACATCTCGTGCAAGCGTTTGTTGCCAATCCGGCAGGGAGCACATTTGCCGCATGATTCCTCGACCGTGAAATCCAGATAGAATTTGGCCATAGCCACCATGCAATCGTCTTCGTCCATCACGATCATACCGCCCGATCCCATCATCGAACCGGCGGCTAAAAGATTGTCATAATCGATCGGCAAATCCAGATGCTTCTCGGTCAGGCAGCCCCCCGAAGGTCCTCCAGTCTGCACAGCCTTAAACTTCTTTCCATCCTTTATGCCTCCCCCGATGCCAAAGATCACTTCGCGTAGGGTCGTTCCCATCGGGACCTCTATCAGCCCGACGTTGTTTACTTTTCCCGCAAGGGCAAAGACTTTCGTCCCTTTGCTTTTCTCCGTACCTATGCTGCTGAACCATTCGGCGCCCTTTAACAGGATAACCGGCACATTGGCATATGTTTCCACATTGTTCACATTGGTCGGACATCCCTTGTAGCCGTGTTCGCTTGGGAAAGGAGGTTTAACGGTCGCTTCTCCGCGAAGCCCCTCCATACTATGTATCAAAGCCGTTTCTTCACCACAAACGAATGCCCCTGCCCCATAGCGTATCTCGATATCGAAAGAGAAATCCGTCCCGAAGATGTTTTCACCCAGCAGGCCATATTCTTTGGCTTGCCGGATTGCAATCTTCAACCTCTCTACGGCCAACGGATATTCGGCCCGGATATAAACCAGCCCTTTCGTGGCTCCCGTACAATATCCGTTGATCGCCATCGCTTCAACGATGGAATGCGGGTCACCTTCCAGGATGGAACGGTCCATGAATGCCCCCGGATCACCTTCATCCGCATTACAGACGACATATTTCTGGGGAGCTTTCACTTTACGGGTTATCTGCCATTTCAAGCCGGTAGGGAAACCGCCTCCTCCCCTGCCACGCAAGCCACTGTCCATGATCTCTTTGATCACCGATTCGGGCGTCATCTCGGTCAAGGCTCTACCTAAAGCCACATAACCGTCGCGGGCGATATATTCGTCTATATTTTCGGGATTGATAAAACCGCAATTCCTTAGAGCGATGCGGAGCTGTTTCTTGTAAAAATTGATATGCTTGGAATCCGGCACTTGCTCGTTCGTTTCGGGGTTGACGTAAAGAAGCCGTTCCACCTTGCGTCCTTTCACCAAATGTTCCCGGACAATGTCTTCGGCATCCGTCGGTTTTACCTGGACATAAAACGTATTGTCGGGGACCATCTTAACCACCGGCCCTTTTTCACAAAAGCCGAAGCAACCGGTGCGGATCACCTGTACGGTCTCCTGCAACCCATGTCGTTCGACGGCCTCTTTCAGATTTTGAAGTATAAGTTCACTCTGCGATGCACGGCAGCCGGTACCGCCACACACCAGTATATAACTACTGTACTGTGCCATTATGTAAGTATTAAATGTTTAAGGAAGTTTTCGTTATTCCGGTTTAACAGCCGTGTAAGTGACCGGGATGATATCGTCCAGCAATTCTCCGTGCCGGATATACCGGTCGATGATTTCATCCACCTTCGCTTTCTTCACATGTCCGAAAACAAGAGGTTCTTTACCCGGCAGGGTAACTTCGACAGTCGGTTCGGCATAGCAATATCCCATGCATCCGGTTTGTGTCACCAATGCATCTACTTTTTCACGATCCAGCGCTTCAATGAAATAATTCATGATCTCTTTGGCTCCGGCGGCAATCCCGCAAGTAGCCATAGATACCCGGATCTGCACCATTTGTTCAGGATGATTACTTTTCTCTCTAATGTCCAGGGTCGAGCGCAAGGTTTCACGCATCTTCCGCAGGTCATCTAATGTTTTCACTTTATTCATGGTCTACACTATTTTAAGGTATTCTACGCTCTAAAAAGCTATATCGCAAACATACATATTTTTCCGGAATAAAGCCCATCTTTTCTCTTTTATCCCAAGGCTATTGTATAAAAAAAGTCAGGGAAGCCCTAATGCATAGCTTTAGGGTCTCTAAAGCTATGGGTTAGGGAGTCTAAAGCTATGGGTTTTGAAATGAAAGTGAAAACAATATGCCGCCCTCTGCTATTTATCCTCGACAGCACGTGTCTGCAATACTTTGGAATTAGGCGGAACGCTATGGGTAAGCCAGATGTTCCCACCGATCACGGAGCCGTGGCCAATGGTGATCCTTCCTAAAATAGAGGCGTTGGAATAGATCGTAACATAGTCTTCGATAATCGGATGCCGCGGCACGTCCAGAGGCAACCCTTCGGCGTCCAGGGTAAAGCTCTTCGCTCCCAATGTCACACCTTGGTAGAGGCGGACATGATTCCCGATTACGGCCGTCTGTCCGATCACGACACCCGTACCGTGATCGATACTGAAATATTCTCCGATTTGCGCTCCCGGATGAATGTCTATTCCCGTGTCCGAATGAGCCATTTCCGTTATAATACGCGGAATCACAGGTACGCCGAGTTTCAATAGTTCATGCGCTACCCGCTGATAAAGAATGGCATGAATGGCCGGATAGCAGAAAATAATCTCGCTGGGGCTTTTGGCTGCCGGATCGCCATCCAAGATTGCTTTCACATCCGTCGATAACAGGTATTTGATATGCGGGATCTTATTGATAAAAGCAATCGCTATTTCAGAAGCACGATCCTTGGAGTCGCAACAACGTTCGACCTCGAAGCACAGGCCGTTATAGATTTGTTCCTGCAACAGGTCGTAGGCCTGCTCCAGATATACGCCTGTATAATATTGTATGGAATCCGTCTGCGCCTCCTGTTCCGTCCCGAAGAAACCGGGGAAAATAACCTTGCGGAGCAAACTCATGATCTCCCTGAGCGCCGTCACCGACGGTGAGGGTTTCTGGTGTAGCGGAATGTATTTATACTCCGCTAAACCTGTAGTCGATAAAAGCTCTACGTTTTTTTGAATCTCTTCTAATATCTTTGTCCTGTTCATGATTAATTATCCCATATCGGATTATACATGATAAATTTGTTGGCATAATATAGATCCTGTCCCAAAATATAGATTATGCCATTCAACATAAACATATGGTAATTGTTCATGCGATAACCCAATAATGAACGAGCTGTCCATTCACGACTTGACAAATTATATTCCCATATCTTCCCGTTATTATCAATCATAAAAAAGCTGTTTCGCTGTTCATCATAGACACCGGATGAGACACTTCCTATTTTGTCAGGAATAGAGATCGGGTTCCATAACTTCAAACTATCGGAAGATTCCCAAAAACCGTTCCTTATGCCACTTCCGCCTTCTCCCAATCCGGCATAAACCTTATCTCCCACAACCTGGACAATACCACCGCGCTGACGAGCCGGGAATTCAGCGATTACATCCCAACTTCCTTCTTGCAATGACAGGTCGTAGCGCAATATCTCATTCATGTTATTGCTTCCATCCGATCCACCCAGAACATACAAAGAGTCCCGATAGACAAAGCTGACAGAACCGAAACGGCCTCCCGGTAGCGAAAATTGGGCCGGTTCCGACCAATTGTTGTCCAAATTGTAAATCTGGCAATTAGCCCCTATTGTTTGTTTGTCTATACCGCCGAAGAGATATGCCTGGTTTTTATACACAGCTGCACTCATTTGAGAGTAGGCATTCGGACACTCAGCCATAGGAATCCATTCATCGGCCTCTACATTATATCCGAACATCTCTTTACTCCGTTCGCCGCCTAAATCTCCCCCTATGACATAGATACGAGGAACTGAGTTTTGATCCTCAAGGACAAACCCGGCAGAAAATTGTCTATTAGCCCCCGGATAAATATTTTTACTTTCAAAAATATCCGGAGTAGTAAAAGATTTAACCTCTCCATAGCCGGTCAAACCGCTTTTATTAGTAGCATAAGTTCTGGCATAATAGACCGTAGCCCCCTTTAATGAAGGTAATGCATACATGAAAAGCGTATCTTCTACAATCACATGATTATCCTTGATACTCGGTTCCTTATTGCTTGAAGACCAGCAAATCCCCCACTCGGTGGCAGCACTGTTTCCTCCATTCTGCAACTCCCCGCCAATATGAACCGTTCCGTCGCTTTTGATTGAATCAGAGGTGATGGGGAATGTTATAATATTCGGTTTCTCGCTTTTTGTCGAAATCGTAATTTCTTCTTCGCTATATACCGTGCCGAAGTCATTCACGGCATAAGCCCGTGCATAATATTTTTTGGCCGATTCCAATCCCCGGATCCTTCCGGTAAACTTACCATCATCCGCGAGATTCGTACAAGCGATCGTGTCGGCTTCTATCGTCGGCCCTTCCTCTACGCTCCAGCAAAAGCCATAGGCACTGACAGGCGCATCTCCCTCATTGATCAATAAAGCCGACAGATCGGCCGTGGTGAAAGTCGTACTGTCTTTTATCAGATTCAAGTTACCCACCAAAGGTTTGCCATCCGTAGTCCTAAAAGAATCCACATTAAAAGCGAACTCGCCAAACTGATTTTTGGCAAAAGCACGGACGTAATACCAAGTCTCCGGCTCCAGATTCGTAATCTGGCAGGAGAAAGTATCGACAGTTGCCAAGTCACTCCCTTCGTATGTGATGACGGAATCTTGATCCGAAGGTTCGATATCTCCGGCTTGTTCCTTTTTCTTGTAGTAGAAACCTAATTTTTCAATGCCGACTCCCTTGTGCTTGACTTTTCCTTTCACCCAGGTGGATGTTGCTTTTATTGTAGCACTATCCACTTCCAGAGTCGCAACTTCTCCAATACCATTGATTGTCGTATATGCTCCTTCTGTCTTTGAAAATGCAGTATCTACATCATTAACGGCATAGGCATATACATAATATTTTGTACTATCTTTCAAATTGGACATGGTAGCTGTAAAATTATGATTTTCGATTTTATCAGCTTTTGCATATCGTTGGTTACGCATGTTATCAAGCGGTTCCGTCCCTTTCTGGGTACTCCAACACACCCCGCATTCTTTTATTGGCAAACCGTTTTCTTTCATTATTTGAGCCTTTAACGTGATCGAAGAAGCATATGCCTCTCCTTCCATTGAAGTCTCGGAAACCTCCGGTGCCTTTGCATTCTGCAAACGCGTATCCATATCCGGATCTTCCACACATCCGGAAAACATCCATAAAAAGGAAACTGCTGATAAAAAGATCAAGTATATGTGTTTCATAAATTATTCTTATTAGAAAAACAGACCGACACCGGCATTCAAATCAACATATTTAAAATTCAACGTATTGCACCCTGCACTTACAAACACAGGACCGAATTTGACCATTACATCCAGATCAGCAGCCAACCCGCTATAAGAATAATCCAAATTCTTCGCCCAAAAGGATTTTTCTATTCTATAATCCGAATTGTCGATTGTGATGTATTCGCATAATAACTCCCGACTGCCATATCCCAAACCTACGGATGTATATAACCAGGAAGTACATTTAACGACCAAACCGGCCGTCCCGGCATAGCTATTCACCTTTTTCCTGTTCGTGAAATGAAAGGAATGATCGGGTGCGGAACCGACATACTCATCTGTTCCCCGGCATTCCCCGTCATAATCCTTAAAACCCAGATTGGTTTTAAAACGCAGGAACCAGCCCAAACGGGATTTCACGCCTCCCACTGTCAGGCCATAAGGAGCCTCTATGGAATAGGCATAACCCACAAAGAACTTCATCGGTTCTTTGGGCTTATCCGGCTTTGTTGGGTTGGCAGAGGGATAAAAGACAGGCTCCACCGGTTTGCGGAGTGTTTCCAGACGGTCTTGCCAGGATTTTGCCAAAGTCTCATTCTTGGAAGTTCCTATGCCTTCGGTATAATAGACTATCAGCCGCGAAATAGCTGTCGTATCCTCATTATTGGCCATCAGTTCCAAGCAAGCCCGGCACTTGTTCATCAGACTGTGCATCGAAGGACGCATCCGCTGGTTGGCTAACCAAATCGATGTGAGCTGTCCGATACTGTAAGGGTCGCATTGCACGACACCTTCTTCATACCACATCCTTGCATCGCTATAGTCCAGGCGTTTCATCGCCTCGTCACCTTTTCTGTTATATTCTGTTTTTTGTTGGGCCAGCAAGCACATCGGCAACACAACAAAAAGAGTTAAAATCCAAAGTCTTTTCATAAACACGTTAATAATACGTTGATCCTTCATTTACCAATACGCCATCAGCATTATAGATATCGAACAAACCATCTTTACGTTCGAAGGCACGGCCATTTTCTGCAATTCCGACATTCCGGTATTTACATGGAATGCGTTCGTTGGCATCCGCATCGATCGCCCCGTATAACATGGTCGATTTCTTTCGTACAATTGTCAAGTTCCCGAAAGTCTTCTTCATCTCATACTGGGCTTTCCTGTCGGCCAAAAGTTTGGCGGCTTCCTTTTCGTCACAAGAAATCAAAAGTCGTACGACCTCTTCCGTCAACTTGGTTTCTTTCGCTTTTGTGAAATCTATCTTTGCATTCGTAAAGTCCGCTTTTCCCATCTTCTCCTTGCCGGAAGCTATTAAAGCGGCATATTCCGCATCAATCTCTTCCACAGTAGGCTGCGCGGGCTGTATTGTTATTCTATTCTCTTCAGCCGGGACCTGCTTTGTCTCCGGTTGTTTCCGGGGTTCATCAACACCAACGGGCCTAACCGTTTCCGGTTGTCGGGGCATGGCTGTCTCCGTTTTCTTATCATCCTCGCCAAGCATAGATTCTTCTTTCACCTCCGAAACAGTCGTGCCTTGAAGGATGTCTACCGAATCTTTCTCCTCTTCGACCGGACGAATCAACTCCGTTCCATCCGGTTTCGTAGAAGCCTTGTTCCCCTGCACCAAGAAAGCGACTGCAGATCCTACGCAGGCAAATATAGCAATAACCACGGATATCAGCACCCCATTTCTCTTTTTCTTACGGGGCTGAGTAAGAATTTCTTCGCTGTTTACAATCGTACGATCTTCGTCATCCTCATTCTGAGGCGATTGCTCATTGTGATGTATCACCGTTGTCTCATCATCCGCTTCCTGTCCGTCTGTATTCTGTAATTCATTCGCGGGTGTTTCCTCTTCCGCAGGAAAATCTAATGCATCCATCATTTCGTCTACCGTTTGGAAACGATCGGCCGGAATGATCTGCATTGCCTTGATTATGGCGGATTCCGTCTTAGGAGATATATCCTTATTCAGCTCCGACGGATTCTGCAAAGGACGTGTTGCCCGCAAAATGGATTCGGTCGGAATCTTTCCTGTCAAAAGGTTATACATGGTAGCGCCAAGCGAATAGATGTCAGGACAGGGAGAAAAGCTCTGTGTCCCTTCGTTATCATATTGTTCGATCGAGGCGAATCCTTTTGACAAGGTAAGCATGGTCGTACTTGTCTCCTGTTGCTCGATGTCGTACCGCTTGCTTACGCCGAAATCGATCAGCCGCGCTTTCCCTGACGAGTCGATCAGGATATTGCTGGGTTTGATATCCAAGTGAAGAATGTTCTTTTCGTGTACAAACTGGAGTGCTTTTCCAATCTGGCGAACATATCTGAGCACTTTCGTTTCCGGCAATACGCCTTCCCTGTCCATCATATATTTGAGCGAACAGCCGGAAATATATTCCATGGCGATATAAGCCGTGTCGTTTTCTTCGAAAACTTCCAGCACATTCACTATATGGGGATGATGGACTTCTGAAAGTATCTTGGCTTCCTTGATAAGTTTCTCCTTGAATTTATCGAAAAGAACCCTCCCTGTCTCGGAATGCACCTTGACAGCGAATGATGCTGCTTCCCTGTAACAATAGTCTTTAAAGAAGTATTCTTTTATACAAATAGGCACCTCTGTTTGCACAGTTCCTAACGAGCCCTTCACTTCCGTATACCAGACGCCTTTGTATGTTATACCAAAGCCGCCCTGACCAATTACATGAGTGATCCGATATTTTCCATTCTGAAGAACATGTCCGTTTGGCAAATTCATAACTATACTATGCGCAATTCTATTAATCTGCCAAAATTACGTTATTTATATAAAAGAATAAAGGAAAGAAAGAATATTTTGCTTAATTCCTGCCGAATCTAACACATTTTGTATCGGTATGATGTAAAAAGAAAAGTTATCGCGTGTTTTGCCGCTACAAGCGGACATGATTGCATTTTTAATTTCTTCCGGGCTGCCCGAATACTTGAATATATCAGAAAGTTCTTCATTGCTCAGACGTTCGAGTACGCCATCCGAGCACATGAACAAATAATCACCTGCCTTGATATCGTCCAAAAGCACGACATCGGCCTCCGTAGGATGGTTCGTTCCTTGAATAGCCCGTATGATCACATTACGCTGCGGGTGGTGTGCAGCCTCTTCGCGGGTGATTTTTCCTAATTCCACCAACGAATTGACCAATGAATGATCTTTCGTCCGGAACAAGATTTCTCCCTTCCGGAAATGGTAAATCCGGCTGTCCCCCACATGCGCCAAGGTTATACCGGTCGTGCCCAAAAAGGTCATGGTCAGAGTGGTAGCCATTCCTTTGGCTTCCGGATGAATCGCCACATAGTCATCAAAACGTGCTTCGGTATAACGAATAGCTTTATTTATGAAATCGGCACTCGGCTCACCTTCACGAAAAGTCGAGAAAAAAGTCTGGAAGGACTCGCAGGCCAACGAGCTTGCAATCTCCCCTTTTTCAGCGCCGCCGACACCATCACACACCAAAAATAAATTTTGATTGGAGTTTGCCGTTTCCGGCAGAGGATAGATGGAATCTTCGTTATTCAACCTGCCTCCTTTTTCGCTGACTGCCCAAGGTTTGCCGATCGTTATATTCATAGCATAGACTATTTTTATTCATTAAACCGGAGAACTGTACGACCGATAATAATTTCATCATTATTATTGAGTATGACAATTTCTCCATTCTCTAAGTAATTGCTATTATATAACGTATGATTTTTACTATTATTGTCAGAAAGATAATGTTTATAGCCTCCTTTGGCATCTTTTTTTACTTCAATCCGAATATGTTCACGGCTCATTGATTTATCGGCCGTCACAATACCGATCGTAGCAGTGGATGCATTGGATTTTCGTCCGATGACATAGACACCTTCCTGAAGGGGGAAGGTTTGCTCCGGCGTATCAGCATTTGCAATTACAGAGAGACGTCCGGTTGTCATACGAAGAGGCTGTATCAGAACCGTTTCCGATTCGGATGCGACACTTCCTTTCTCCATCGACAGCAAAGAGACAGGAATCGGTTGTTTGCACTTCGGGCATTTGAAAGAGGTGATATCGAGGGGAATTTTCCCCTCGTCTACCTTTAACCCAACATGGCAATGTGGACATTTAACGGAAATCATAAAATAAACGATATATCAGATCCGTCAATATCGGTTGAATATGTGTCCAGCATGTCTGCATCGGACAACATAACAGTGTCGTCAGATAATGTAATAAAATCGGAAGCATCAATACTTTCGTCAATCATTACAACATCCGACAAGTCGTTTCCCCCGTCCACATCCACGATAACAGCGTCGGTCAGCATTGCCTCGTCGCTGTCTAAAGTCACGAATGTGTAATCCTCTTCTTGCATAAAATGTTATAATTAAATTTTCTGGAAACAAAAGTAAGGAAACCGGTTGACATCCGAACATAAAATAGTGCCTTATAATCAAATGTTTGGGTTTACTGTACGAAAGTGTTACTTTTAGTATATGAAACGGAATCCTATTCGCTTACCCATTTTGCCTTACAAGAGGGCATCGGGCATTGTTTTTTGTTGCGTAATGATTCCCAGGGTATTTCACCTAAAAACGTTCCGCACTTGGGACAAACATAGTCGATTTTGAATTGATTGGTCAAATCTTGCAGCAGTTGCGGGATCTTGGCCGACTGCTTCGCACCCAGATAGATCCCTACCGTCGGGGCGCAGATCGTGATAAACAGGCTCAATCCGAACAATTCCGGACTCCCTTTTCCAAGAAAACCGATCACAACTCCCACTACACCGGGAAGAGCAAACGGAAGAGATTGGAACAGTCTGGTTTTAAATTGATTAGAAGACTGAATCTTAACCTTTGCTTGAATGTAATGATCGTAAACCTGCTTCAACGCTGCAAATTCCTCGCTATAATCATTGTTGGACTTCAAGGCTTCGGATATGTTTAACACATAATTATCTCCCAGCTTGATCGTATCGCTGGGAGTAACATGTTTCTTAACGATCTGGGCACCATTGACAAATGTCCCGTTTGTCGACCCCAAATCTTCAAGCAGCCAACATCCCCCCTCTTCACGGACCAGTTTTGCATGATACCGGCTCACATGAGGGTCGTTTATTACAAAATCATTATCGTTCGCTTTTCCAATCTTAATGATCATTCCGTAACAGCTTTTGGTTCTTCAGGTTTTCCCATTTCCTTTTCGAGCGTATCTTTCAGCACCTTCAAAGGATCTTTGGATATCACCAGTTCTCTCGGTTTGCCATCCTGCGTCAGCAATAAAAGCTTCTGCTTAGGCAAATTTATCTGCAGGATGTGATTTTTATTGATAATATGGCTTTTGCCTACACGCATCAAGATTGCGTTACAGCCAGCCACCTGTTTCTCCAATATTTCTTCAATTTTTCCTATATTGATTGCAAATGTGAATTGAATTCCGTTGGATAATAGTAATTTGGTGTAATTTCTATCTGCTTCAAAATAGAGGATCTGCCCTATTTTGATACGCAATAATTCATCTCTTGTCTTAATTATTAAATACCGCTCCATACGTAGATATTGTTTATATTCGTTCATCATCAGAAAACAAATGTACACTATTTTGTGATTCCTTCGGTACTTTTTCACATAAATTATTTTCGAAAGCCATCGGATGCTATGATAAAATAAGAATTCCATGCCCATGATTTGAGCTTGAAACAGAACCGATTTACAATTCTGCTTCCAAGTGGTTTGCCGGGCACTTCTACAAGCAATATTTAGTGAACGCAAGACTTGCTCAAACAAGAAATGTTCATTAAATTTGCACTGTTCACGAATTTATGAACAGTGTATAAACAATGAACAAAAGAATATAAATATGGGAACTGACTATATGGAATTATTTCATGAAGCTATTAATAACTTGAAAGTAGCAACAGGAAATGACAATATTGCCATTAATGATAAAATGGATAAATCCGTTTGCATTAATGGCATAGGATTTTGTTGTGAAATCAAGAAAACCATAAGCAACGCCAATATCTTTTCTGTCATAGATGGTATCAAGAACGATGAAGGTATGCCTATGATTTTAATAACCAACAAACTCTACCCTAAGTTAGCCAATACTCTTGCGGATAATCACATAAACTGGATAGACAAGGCAGGTAATTGTGACATCAGGCATGAAAATCTAACCATCAAGATTGCCGGACAAAAAAATACAACCTCTGGTAGTGCAAGCACTGTTTCCAAAATAAGTGAGACAAACATCAAACTTATCTTGTTCTTCCTGCAGAATCCCGAAAGCATAAACTGGTCATATCGTGAAATTCAGGAAAAAGTCGGATTATCTCTTGGTACTATCACAAAAGCTTTTGACCTGTTGAAGACGAAGCGATACTTAGTGCAAACCGATAAGGGAAGACGGATTGCTAAGCGTGAAGAGCTTATTGAGTGGTGGCAACAACAGTACAATGAGTTCTTGAAGCCTAAATTACTCATTAATCGGATGAGCTTCCGTACTCCGGACGCCAGAAAGAAATGGAAAGAAATGATACTTCCCGAAGGAATGTATTGGGGAGGCGATTGCGGTGCCAATTTAGTGGACAAGTATTTGATTCCGGGCGAATTTGAAATTTATTCCGAGGTTGTGAGCTCATTACTTCTTCGGACTGGTGCGGTAATGCCTGACCCTAATGGAGAAATACGTATTTACAAGAAATTTTGGATAGGAAATGACAAAGAAAATCTTGCCCCTACCTTAGTTATATATGCAGACTTGATGGGCACCGGTGATAGTCGATGCCGTGAAGCCGCTTTAAGAATCAAAGAAAATGGAATATAAAATTACGCGAGACACATTACAAAATAATCTGCTTTATGACACCCTTGAGGCATTGAGCAGAGTGATGAAAGGGCTTCAACTGGATGTGTATGTTGTAGGCGCATTGGCAAGAGACATTGCTATGGAAATTCTTAAAATGCCGCCTTCGCCTCGAAGAACGGTCGACCTTGATGTGGCAATCGCATTGAAGGATTGGAGCCAGTTTGATTTATTGAAGAAACATTTACTGGGAAACCATTTCATTAAAGGGAAACCCAAACAGCGATTTTATTACAAAGGAGCAGCTGGTAACAATGATTATGAAATCGACATCGTACCTTTTGGAGAATTGGAAGCTGACGAGAAAGTGGCATGGCCACCTGAAGGCAATCCGGAAATGTCGGTCAAATGCTTCAAAGATGTAATGAGCATAGCCGATACAGTTATAATCGATGATGCTATTACTATAAAGATGGCTCCTTTGTCCGGACAATTTCTAATAAAGTTTGACACTTGGCTCGATAGGCATTTGCTTACTGACAAAGATGTTGCCGATATGCTCTATATAATGGATAACTTCTATTTGGCATATGTTTCATTCAAGCAACCCATTCCTAACGAAGTTCAAGATACAAGTGAAAACTTTGACCTCTTGACTGGTGGAGCCAGATGGATTGCCTGTGAAATGAGGGATTTTCTTACTAAAGAACATCTTCGATTCTATACCGACCAACTACAAGAACAGATTGAGTTGGATGAAAGTAGTCCATTAATCAACTCTATGAGTAGCAGATACTCCGGAAGCGGTGCGCATCAAATTGTCAGAAATGCACTTATTGGAATGGTTGAAGTATTAAAGAAAGGAGAAAGCGATGAAGATAGATAGTTTTTCAATAGAAGGTATACATTATTCTAACGAAGATAGTTTGTCTGTCCACCAATTAACCCCCAATAAGGCTGTAGCAGTATTGGCAGACGGTATGGGTGGCTTAACCCTTGGCAAGGAAGCGGCAGATCTGATTGTAAATGCAATCTCTACCTTTATTTGTGAGCATGTAGAAAAATTGCCTGTTCAAGATTTGTTAGGCAAAGCGTTGGAATATGCCGATGAAGTTATTTGTCAAAAGAGCATGGAAACTCACTGCAAAATGGGAGCAGCTGTTGCTATAGCCTTCATTGATGGCAATAACATTCACTATACTTGGCAAGGTAATGTCAGAATCAACCTTTTCGATCACGATAAAGCAGAACAATTAACCACAGACCATATCTTGGATGCTGGATATGGCAAGTATCTGCTTACCAGATGTATAAAAGGCGCAGGCATAAGAGCAGATATACCCTATCAATGCAGGGAAGTTGATGCAGGAAATGTACTTCTTCTTTGTACTGACGGATTCTACAAGCAAACAGAAGTCAATCAAATGTCAGACACAACATTTCTTATAAACAAGGAATATGAAGACGATACTTCTCTCATAAAGATAGTCTTATAATGGCAATGCCAAGTATAGGCTGCTGTTTATATTTTCTTCAATGCTATGTCACGCTCTTCATCATTATATTCCGCTATCGCACTTCTTATGCGATCAAATGAACGAACCGCCTGAAAACAGATTAGGCTGTAATGCCTTATTTACAAGTTATTACAGCCTAATTCAATAACTAAGTCGAAACTACCGTTATTCCTCTATCGCTGCCTGTGCCGCCGCGATACGTGCGATCGGAACGCGGAACGGTGAACAGGATACATAGTTCAATCCTACTTTGTGGCAGAACTTCACAGAGGAAGGTTCACCGCCATGCTCGCCGCAGATACCGCATTTCAAGTCCGGACGGATGGCACGGCCCTTTTCGGTAGCCATACGGACCAATTGTCCCACTCCATTTTGATCGAGCACCTGGAACGGATCGACTTTCAGGATCTTCTTTTCCAGATAAACAGGAAGGAAGGAAGCGATATCGTCGCGAGAGTAGCCGAAGGTCATCTGTGTCAAGTCGTTTGTACCGAACGAGAAGAACTCGGCAGAAGAAGCAATACGGTCGGCAGTCAAAGCCGCACGCGGAATTTCGATCATCGTACCGACCTTGAAGTCGATGCTGTCTCCCATTTCTTCGAACAGCTGTGCGGCAGCTTTACGGATCACTTTTTCCTGTTCCTTGAATTCGTATAAGATACCTGTCAGCGGCACCATGATTTCAGGTTTGGCTTCGATGCCTTCTTTCTTCAGTTCAAGGGCGGCTCCCAAAATAGCGCGCGTCTGCATTTCCGTGATTTCAGGATATGTATTACCTAAACGGCAACCACGGTGTCCCAACATCGGGTTATGTTCGCAAAGCGATTCCACGCGTTTCTGAATTTCTTTGACCGATACGCCCATTGCTTCCGCCATTTCTTCCTGGCCTTTCAGATCATGAGGGACGAACTCGTGCAAAGGAGGATCGAGCAGACGTACGGTTACCGGACAACCTGCCATTGCTTTAAAGATGCCCTTGAAATCATCTTTCTGATAAGGCAGTATCTTTTCCAATGCTTCTTTGCGTCCTTTCGCATCTTCCGCCAAGATCATTTCACGCATGGCCTTGATCTTTTCACCTTCGAAGAACATGTGTTCCGTGCGGCACAAACCGATACCTACGGCTCCGAATTTGCGTGCAATCGTGGCATCGTGCGGAGTATCGGCATTCGTGCGTACCTGCAACTTCGTATATTTATCAGCCAGCGTCATCAACTCGGCAAAATCGCCGGACAGTTCGGCGGCCTTCGTCTCTACTTTTCCGACATAAACCGTACCGGTCGTACCGTTGATAGAGATATAGTCGCCTTCTTTCAGCTTAACGCCATCGACTTCGACAGTCTTATTCTTATAATCGATTTCCAAAGCTCCGGCACCGGACACGCAGCATTTACCCATACCGCGAGCAACAACGGCTGCGTGCGAAGTCATACCGCCGCGAGCAGTCAGGATACCTTCGGCAACGGCCATACCTGCCAAATCTTCAGGCGATGTTTCGATACGGACCATTACGACTTTTTTGCCGTCAGCGTGCCATTTCGCTGCATCCTCGGCAAAGAACACGATCTGTCCCGTAGCGGCTCCCGGAGAAGCAGGCAGACCTTTCACCCAGACTTTCGCCTGTTTTTCGGCCACCTTGTCGAATACCGGGTGGAGCAGTTCGTCCAGCTTGTTCGGTTCGATACGTTTCAATGCGGTTTTCTCGTCAATCATACCCTGATGCAACAAGTCGATTGCGATCTTCACCATTGCGGCACCGGTACGTTTCCCGTTACGGGTTTGCAGGAACCACAGTTTTCCCTCCTGCACGGTGAATTCCATATCCTGCATATCATGATAATGGTTTTCCAGCTTTGTCTGCAGTTCGTCCAGTTGTTTATAGATTTCCGGCATGGCTTCTTCCATCGAAGGATATTTAGCTACGCGGTCTTCTTCTGAAATACCGGCGCGTTCCGCCCAACGCTGCGAACCGATCTTGGTGATCTGCTGCGGTGTACGGATACCAGCCACAACGTCTTCGCCTTGTGCGTTGATCAAGTATTCGCCATTGAAGAGGTCTTCTCCGTTACCGGCATCGCGAGAGAAACATACACCGGTGGCGGAAGTATCGCCCATATTACCGAACACCATAGCCTGCACACTGACAGCCGTACCCCATTCGGCAGGAATCCCTTCCATCTTACGATAGAGGATGGCACGTTCGTTCATCCAGCTGTCAAACACAGCGCAGATGGCGCCCCAAAGCTGTTCATAGGCGGAAGTCGGGAAATCTTTACCGGTCTGAGTCTTGACAGCCGCTTTGAATTTAGCGACCAGTACCTTCAGGTCTTCCACATCCAGCTCATTGTCCAGCTTAACGCCTTTCGCTTCCTTGACTTCTTCGATGATGGCTTCAAACGGATCGATGTCTTCCTTGTTGGTCGGTTTCATACCCAACACGACGTCTCCGTACATCTGTACGAAACGGCGATATGAATCCCATGCAAACCGAGGATTGTTCGTCTTACGGCTCAATCCTTCCACCACTTCATCGTTCAAACCCAAGTTCAGGATCGTGTCCATCATACCCGGCATAGACGCACGTGCACCGGAACGGACGGATACCAACAACGGATTGGCAACATCTCCAAACTTTGAATTCATCAACGTCTCGATATTGGCGATTGCCTTTTCAACGTCTGATTTCAACAGTTCAACCACTTTGTCTTTTCCTAAATCATAGTATTCGGAACATACTTCAGTGGTAATGGTAAATCCCGGAGGAACCGGAACACCAATCAGATTCATTTCGGCAAGGTTAGCCCCTTTGCCCCCCAGCAGATTTCTCATATCCGCTCTACCTTCGGCTTTTCCATTTCCGAACGTGTAAACTCTTTTTCTTTCCATATTCGACAGTATTTAATTTTAGATTTTAGTTTTGCTATCTCCAGATTGCAATGCTGCAAATATATGCTATTTAAAGATCGCATTTGCATGTATGGTTAATTAATTTTAGATGTTTTACAACTCTTTTTTACCATCATATCCGGTTAATTACTACATTTGCGTGCGGGAATTTTTAAAGCCTAAAAGAAACAGCCTGTATTCCGAAAGCATTCTGTCAGACTTTCGGAATACAGGCTGTTTAATATCAGGGCATTACACCGTATTCGTCACTTCTCGATCCGAATACGTGCATCAACGGCAAACAGCCCGCGCTGGGTGGCAACAAGCGGATTGATGTCCATCTCCTTGATTTCGGATGCAAAGCGGAGCAAGGTGGACAGGCGGACTATGATATCCGCATATTGCTGTTCATCCACTCCCTGCTGGCCGCGCGTACCTTTTATAATAGGATAACCGCGCAAAGAACGGATCATGGAATAAGTCTCGTCATACGACAAAGGCGACAGGCCATACGACACGTCTTTCAGCACTTCAACAAAAATGCCTCCCAGACCGCAAAGCACGACATGACCGAAACGATCTTCATACTTGGCCCCTAAGAACAACTCCTGCCCTTTCAACATCGGCTGTACCATGACGGCCTTTACATCCGGCAAACGCATCATCCGTTCATATTCGAAAATCAGATGTTCTTCACTGCGGATATTCAGGGCGACGCCACCCATATCGCTCTTATGTATAGGGCCGACAACCTTGGCTACAACCGGGAACTTCACCCTCTTGGCGAAAGCAACCAGTTCGTCGCGGTCGGTCGATGTGAATTCTTCCACCAAAGGAATGTGAGCCGCTTTCAATAAGGTACGGACTTCTTCGGGATTCAAATAGCCGCTGCCCGGCAAACGGTCGATAATACGGCGGACTTCGGGAACATCGACGCCATACAACTGGATATCCGTGCTCATCGGTTTCGGCGTATTGATCACACGTGAAAGGGCCGTCCCAAGCGTCACTTCATCCGAAAAGTTCACATGCCCTTTCTTCACGAAGCTTTTCACTTCCGGACCAGCCGTTACGATGGATGGCAATACCGGGAAAATCGGTTTCTTGCACTCTTCCATTTTCTTATGAAGCACTTCGTAAGTATCGTATAGTTTTACCAATCCCGGACTGCCGAAGATAACCATCATCAGGTCGATGTCTTCAAAGCGATTTTCACAGAAATCGATAGCGGTGGCAAGATGTTCGGGCGTACCTGTACCGATGATATCGATCGGATTGCCGACGGCGGCTCCCGGATAAAGCTTGGATTTCAATTCCGCGGCAAGCGGGCCGTCCAGTTTGGGGACGTTCAGCCGTCCCTTTTCCAAGGCATCCGCCAGCATGACGGCAGGACCTCCGGCATGCGTGATGATCGCACAGTTCTTGCCTTTCACTTCTTTCAATGTAAAGATGCTGGCAACGGTCGTCAACTCTTCACGGCTGAAACAACGCACGATGCCGGCTTTGCGGAACAGGGCTTCCACTGCCGAATCCGAACTGGCGATCGCTCCCGTGTGGGAAGATGCGGCACGTTTGCCGACATCCGTGCTGCCCGCTTTGATGGCTGCGATATGACAGCCTTTGCGGATCAGGGAAGAAGCATGGTACAAGAGCTTGTCCGGATTTTTGATCTGCTCGATATAAAGCATCTTTATTTTAGAGTCAAGGACCGGGTCGAAGTTGCGGTCCATATATTCGATCACTTCTTCCACTCCGATCTGCTTGGAGTTGCCGACAGACCATACCGAAGAAAAACGAAGTCCTTTCGTCAATGCCGATTCGATAATGAAAAGCGCCGTACCGCCGGAACTGGAAACGAAATCGACTCCGTCCGCATGAAATTCGGGAATCGGCTGGGTAAAGACGCCATGATAATGCATATTCATCAAACCGATGCAGTTCGGGCCGATCAATGAAGCACCGGCTTCGTTAATACTCTTCAGCATCTGTTCTTCCAGGACCGCCCCTTCAGGCGTTTCCTCTCCGAAACCGGCCGAAATGACGATGAACGCCTTTACGTTTTTTTGTTTGGCAAGCACATCCACCGCTTCCGGGCAGGCCGGACCGGGAATGGAGATGACTGCCAGTTCCGTCTCCGGGATATCGTGCACCGAATGATAGGATTTCAGGCCCTGCACATCGTCCTCTTTGGCGTTTACGACATACAGATCGCCTTTATACTTCCCGTCCAGCAGATTACGGACCAAACGGCCACCCGGTTTATGCACATTATTGGATCCTCCCACCACAACGATGCTCTGAGGATTAATTAATTCTCGGTTAATCATGACATTTTGATTAATTTGGTTCAATGAATGGGAACAAATATAGTTTATTTATCCGTTTATCCATTAAATCCGGGGTAAATTATTTACATTTTGCACATTCTTCCACCAACCAATCGTACCAGGCATCCATTCCCGTGCCTTTTGTCGCAGACACTTCGAATATTTGCAAGTGATGGTTTACCTTCAAGGCATTATTCCGTAGCGTCTGCACATCCGTGTCCAGATAAGGCGCCAGATCGACTTTGTTGATCACGCAGATATCCGCTTCCAGAAAGATATGGGGATATTTCAACGGTTTGTCGTCCCCTTCGGTAGTACTGACGATAACGACTTTCTTCGCTTCTCCCAGATCGAACATGGCAGGGCAGACGAGGTTACCTACGTTTTCCACAAACAGGAGAGAGCCGTCGGACGGATTCAGGTGCTTGACGGCATGATTCACCATATCGGCCTCCAGATGGCAACCGGTTCCGGTATTGACCTGGAAAACGGGGACGTCAAGGGCGGCAATGCGGTCGGCATCGTTCGAGGTCTGCTGGTCTCCTTCGATGACGCAGATTTGCGAGGGCAATCCGCGAACCGCACCGGAGTTCAACCGGCGTATCGTTTCTTCCAGCAAGGTCGTCTTGCCGGAGCCCGGCGAACTCATCAGGTTCAGGCAGAAAATATGTTTCGCCTCGAAATAGCCTCTGTTACGTTCGGCCAGCAGATTGTTGCGCTGGAGGATATCCTGTTCCAGCGTTATTACTTTTCCTTCATCGTGATGATGGTGATGATGTTCATGTCCGTGTTCATGATCATGGTCATGATGATGTTCGTGATGATGATGCTCTCCGCATCCGCAAGTTCCACACATAAGCGTTTGTCTTTTTATTTTATAACAATTGATTTGATCCGAAGTTCCCGCCCCTTTGTGATATTTATCAGATAAGAGCCACAATTGGGGCAGGGAGAAAACAAATTCCCGACAGGAAAGACCGTTTCGCAATCGCTGCACTGTCCTTCCCCGTCTATATAGCGGCGGGTTATCTTTGCCTTTTCGAGCAAAGTGCCTTTCACTGCACTTTCCATAGCAAACTCCAATGTCTGCAACTCCACTCCGGCAAGACGGCCAATCTCGAGTTCAACTTCTTCTATCTGCGAAGAATGATGTTCGCGGGCCTGTTGTTCGGATAGCTGAACAATACTTTGAGCGATCGATAATTCATGCATACCTGTTTTTTTTATTGTTTCATACCGGTGAAAATAAATTTTCATGCGGGAGAAACTTTTGTTTCATGCTAGTGAAAATAAATTTTCATGCCTATGGAAAAGGTGGAAATTTATTTTCAATTGTCCAATGGCTGCGATGCGGCAATTGCCAGTTGCCCGACCGATATGCCTCCGTCGTTGCAGGGAATACGTCCCGGCACGAACAGCGGGATACCGGCGTCGGCAAACATGCGCTGCAATTGTTCCGTCAAACGCCTGTTCTGGAAACAGCCGCCGGAGACCACGACTTTGTCCGCTCCGGTCTGCTTTCTGAACGTTTCAGCCTGCTCCACCAGGAGCCATGCCAACGTATTATGGAAACGGGCGGATAGTTCCGCAACCGGGATTCCGGCTGCAAGATCCTCCAATATCCCATCCAATACGGGACGCATGGAAATAGACTCCCCTTTCATTATAACAGAATAACGGCTTTGATGTTCATCGGAAGCCAGTTGTTCCAACTTGACGGGAGCTTCCGCCTGATGCGTGGAAATATCGCAGACACCCAGTAAGGACGAGACGGCATCGAACAGCCGGCCCGCACTGGATGTATAAGGCGTATTAACCCCTTTCTCCATCATCTTCAGAAGCATTTGTATCTTCGCTTCCCCTACCCGTTCCTTGAAACCGGCAGGAAAAGGGATCTCATTTCCGTAATAGTGCCACAGGCAGGCGACCGCCATGCGCCAAGGCTCGGTCGAGGCCTTATCCCCGCCGGGAAGCGGTACATATTCCAGATGCGAAAGCCGTTTATAGGTCCGGCGGTCACAAAGGAAAATCTCGCCGCCCCAGGCTTTGCCGTCATCTCCCAATCCCGTTCCGTCGAGGACAAGCGCGATTACCGGCTCGTCCAACCCGTATTCCAACATGCAGGCGGCAGCGTGCGCATGATGATGCTGCACATGCAACAGCGGGAGATGCAGATCCGACGCGTAGCGTTCCGCTTCACGCGAAGAAAGATAGTCAGGATGCAGATCGCAGACCAAAAGGGACGGCCGGAAACGGAAAAGATGCTGAAAACGTTCGAGCGACTCCTTATAGAACCGGTACGTCTCCCAATTCTTCAGGTCGCCGATATACTGGCTTTGCAGAATCGTTTCTCCCTTTCCCAAGGCAAACGTATTTACCTTTTCGGCCCCGAAAGCCAGGATTCCTTCAACCGGAACATCGGCAAAGAACGGTTCCGGCACATATCCCCGTGAGCGGCGTATCAAACAGGGCTGACCGCCGCAGACCTGTAGCACCGAGTCGTCCACGCGGTTATGGATATCCCGGTTATGATGGAGCAAAAGGGGGACTTTGCCGGCCAGTTGCCTTTCTGCCTCTTCGGGGGTAATGGCTATCGGGCATTCGCTGATATTGCCGCTCGTCACCACCAATGCCGGTATGCCCGATTGTTCGAACCAATCGGAATGGATCGGCATATAAGGGAGCATGCAGCCCAACGTCTCCATCCCGGGATTGACAGCCGGAGCCAACGGCCGGATTTGTTTCACCAGGACGATCGGGCGGCGCCAGGAAAGCAAGGACGCTTCTTCCGCCTCATTCAAGGAAGCGTAGCGGCCGGCACTCTCCGGATCCGGGAACATGACGGCAAAAGGTTTGCCATCCCGCATCTTGATCTCCCGGAGGCGGGCGACCGCCTTTTCGTTTTCCGCGTCACAGATCAGGTGATATCCGCCTATCCCTTTCGCGGCAATCACCTCGCCTTCCCGGAGCAGGCGGGAAGACAAGGCGAGCAGTTCCGCATAGTCCGTAATCTTTACCTTATTATATAATGTATAGTAGGACGGCCCGCAACGATTGCAGGCAACAGGTTCGGCATGGAAACGCCGGTCACTGACCCTCGTGTATTCTTTCCGGCAATCCGGGCACATCGGGAAAGCCGACATCGTCGTCTGGCTCCTGTCATATGGCAGGTCGCGGATGATGGAAAAGCGCGGGCCGCAGTGCGTACAATTGATAAACGGATATTGCAGGCGGTGCGGTTGCGTCTTCCGGTCACGCAGGCATTCGGGACAGACGGCAATATCGGGCGCGACCTGTGTCACTTCGTCCGATTCCGAACGGCTGGGAGTAATACGAAAGCCGGTATAGGGATTTTCTGTTCCGATTCTTTCCGAAACGGTTATCCGGCGGATAGATGCCACAACCGGATGTTCACGACGGATGCGTTCGATGAAAAGATCCCGCTGTCCGGGAGTCAGGACGGCCCGGATGCAGACTCCGTTATTCCGGTTGTCCACTTCCCCGCATATCCCCATTTCGCTGGCTATCCGATAGATAAACGGGCGGAAGCCTACTCCCTGCACTAAACCTTGGACGGTCAGGACCGATATGGCAACTTCCTCTTCTTTCATCTTCTTCATTTACGTTTTGACAAATGTAATCCCTTTCCGAGGAATACACAAACATGCCGGATGGCAATTTTCTATAGCCTTTATAAATTATATCTATTCGAAAGATAAATATAAATGTGTGATATCGTACATTTCTTCAGAACATATTGCCTACTTTTGAAGTTAGATAAATATAACAAAGATTTTACTAATATGTGTCTTGCAATACCCGGAAGAATAGTAAGCATCGACGACTCCGTCCCTGAGCTGAAAATGGCCAGAGTGGATTTTAGCGGAATCGTGAAGAATATATGTGTCCAGTGGGTCGACGTATCCATCGGCGACTATGTGCTGGCCCATGCCGGTATGGCTATCTCCGTCGTCAATGCGGAGGAAGCGGAAGAGACGCTGGAAGACTTGAAGAGATTGACAATTGACTGTTAAATACGAATCAAATTGTCCATTGCCATGAAATACATAGACGAATACAAAGATAAAGAGCAAGTGCAATCGCTCGTCCGGGCTATCCGGCAGGTAGTGACGCGGCCCTGGCATATCATGGAGATATGCGGAGGACAGACGCATGCCATCGCCCGCTACCGCCTGGAGGAGATGCTGCCGGAGGAAGTCAAGCTGCTTCACGGGCCGGGCTGTCCGGTCTGCGTCACTCCGGTCGGAATCATCGACCGGGCACTGGAACTGGCCAAACAGCCGGATGTCATACTGGCTTCTTTCGGCGATATGATGCGCGTACCGGGGAGCCGGGAAGACCTGTTGCAGGTCAAGGCCCGCGGGGCGGATATCCGTATGTTGTATTCACCGTTGGATGCCGTCAGCCTGGCCGCCGATCATCCTGACAAGAGAATCGTATTCTTTGCGATCGGTTTTGAAACGACGGCCCCCGTGCATATAATGGCATTAAAGGAGGCCATGCGGAGGAAGTTGGAAAACTTCTACCTGCTGACCTCCCTGTTCACTGTGCCGCCCGCTATAGAAGCGATCCTGTCCGATCCCGAATCGCGTGTCGACGGCTTCCTGACGGCGGGACATGTCTGCGCCATCACCGGAAACGGGGCGTATCATCTCCTCGCCGAAAAATATAAAACACCGATGGTCGTGACGGGATTCGAACCGGCCGACCTGCTTTTAGGCATTTACCGTTGCCTGCTTCAACTGGAAGCCGGTATCTATAAGGTAGAGAATGCTTATAAACGCGCCGTACCCGAAGAAGGGAATCCGGCGGCCCGCGCCTTGATGGAAGAGATGTTGGAACTTTGCGACCAGGAGTGGCGGGGCATCGGAATTGTCCCGCAAAGCGGATTACGGTTGAAAGAGACCTTTGCACGGCATGACGCCTCACGCCTTCTCTCCGCGCCCGGCGCGGTCGGTAAAACCGGAGATGAGTGGGCGGATCAAGCCCGCCATGACAAAAAAACGTCGGGCGCGGGAAAGAGGCAGTGCATCGCCGGTGCTATTATGCGAGGGACGAAACAAACGAAAGACTGCCCCTTCTTCGGAACGCTCTGTACCCCGGATCATCCGGTCGGTGCGCCGATGGTTTCATCGGAAGGGGTTTGTGCAGCTTACTATAGATATAAATAGAATCAGAGAATATGATAACGACAAATTGCCCCATTCCTCTATCCGATACCGATTGCGTGCTGCTGGCGCACGGCGGTGGCGGACGGATGACACACCAGCTGATAAGCAGCATCTTCTATCCTGCTTTCCGCAATCCTTTGTTGGAACAAGACCATGACGGATGCGTCTTCCGGGTAGAAGCCGGACGGATGGCCTGCTCGACCGATTCGTTCGTGGTAGACCCCGTCTTCTTTCCCGGCGGCGACATAGGCGACCTGGCTGTCAACGGCACGGTGAACGACCTGGCTTGTTGCGGCGCCCGTCCGCTCTACCTGACCGCCGGGTTCATACTCGAAGAGGGTTTGCCTCTCGCCGACCTGCGGCGAATCGTCTTGTCGATGAAAGCGGCTGCCGAACATGCCGGCGTGCAGATCGTCGCCGGCGACACGAAAGTGGTGGAAAGGGGCAAATGCGACAAGCTCTTCATCAACACAAGCGGCATCGGCATCGTTCCCGAAGGTATCCGCATTGCTCCTGAGAGGGCGCAGCCCGGCGATGCGGTCATCTGTAGCGGACCGATCGGCGTGCATGGCATCACCATCCTTTCCGCCCGCGAAAGTCTGGGTTTTGAAACAAATCTGAAAAGTGATACAGCTTCGTTAAACAATATGATTGGCGAGTTGTTAAAATACATAGAGGAAATCCATGTCCTGCGCGATCCGACACGCGGCGGCGTAAGCGGCACGTTGAACGAGATTGCCCAGGCTGCCGGTGTGGAAATCGTCCTGGATGAAGCCTCTCTCCCCATCCCCGATGCCGTGCGCGGCGCTTCGGAGATCTTAGGGCTCGATCCGCTCTATGTCGCCAACGAAGGGCTGGTGCTGGTGATCCTTCCGGAAGAAAAGGCCGAACAGGCGCTTGCCATCATGCAAAACTGCCCGGAAGGGAAGAACGCCGCCATCATCGGCCGTATTCAGGAAAAGGGCCATCCTTTGGTTAAAATGAAAACGCAGTATGGGAACTACCGGATTGTCGATATGCTCAGCGGAGAGCAGTTGCCGAGGATATGCTGACGCCGGCTTCGACACCTGAAGCGAACGGGCGATCGGCACCTGTGTCAACCGAGGCTCCCCTACCCGTGTCAACCGAGGGACTCCTACCAGTGTCAACCGAGGCTTCGACACAGGTATCAACCGAGGCTTTGACACCATGCGGACTAATAAATGTTAAAACATTAACAAGTTAAGATATGGAAAATAAAAGACCGTCTATCTACGAAGAATGCCTGGAGAAAGGCATCTCCCGCCGGGATTTCCTGAAATTCTGTACCACCGTCGCCGCCCTGATCGGACTCGAATCCAGCGGTGTGGCACAAGTAGTAAAAGCACTGGAAACGAAGCCCCGGCTCCCTGTCATCTGGCTTCACTTGCAGGAATGCACCTGCTGTAGCGAATCGTTCATCCGCTCTTATCATCCCACGGTAGGCAACCTGCTGTTCGATAATATCTCGCTCGACTACACGGAAACGCTGATGGCCGCCTCCGGCTTCCAGGCCGAAGCCTGCAAGGAGGAGACCATGAAGAAGTATTGGGGTGAATACATCCTGATGATCGAAGGTTCCATTCCGACCAAAGACGAGGCGTATTGCTGCGTCGGCGGAAAGAGCGCCATGCAGATCGTCGAGGAGTGTGCCGAAGGGGCCAAAGCCATCATTGCGTGGGGCAACTGCGCATCCGCCGGTTGCGTGCAGGCTGCCAATCCGAACCCCACCGGGGCAAAAGCCATCCACAAGCTGATCAAAGGCAAACCGCTGATGAACGTGCAGGGCTGCCCTCCCATCGCCGATGTCATGACGGGCGTCATTGTCTATATGCTGACCTACGACCGGATGCCGCAGCTCGACGCCCTCGGACGCCCGAAGATGTTCTATAGCCGCCGCGTGCACGATACCTGTTACCGCCGCGCCAATTTCGATGCCGGCCTGTTTGTCGAAAGTTTCGACGACGAGAATGCGAAAAAGGGATACTGCCTGTACAAGGTCGGCTGCAAAGGGCCGAATACCTATAATGCCTGCGGGATCATCAAATGGAACGAAAGCACCAGTTACCCGATCCAGAGCGGACATCCCTGCCTGGGCTGTAGCGAGGCGGGGTTCTGGGACATGAGTCCTTTCTACAAGCGGTTGCCTGATGTGCACGGTTTCGGTATCGAAGCGACTGCCGACCAGATCGGCCTGGCTGTCGGTGCCGCCACGGTTGCCGGTATCGCCGTGCATGCCGTAGCCACCAATATCCGTAAGAAAGAGTTGATCGACAACGACGAGCCCGAAAGCAAGTCGACCATCTGATCCCCATTTCTTAATTATTAATTCTTACTTATTAATTCAAAAAAGCCATGTCAGAAAGAATAGTAGTAGATCCGCTTACCCGTATAGAAGGCCATCTCCGGATCGAGGCCGATATCGAGAACGGAAAGATCAAAGACGCCTATAGCTCCGGCACGATGGTGCGCGGAATCGAGACGATCGTGAAAGACCGTGACCCGCGTGACGCCTGGGTGTTCGTAGGGCGCGTTTGCGGGGTGTGCACCTCCATCCATTCGCTTTGTTCCGTACGGGCGGTGGAGAATGCGTTCGATATCGTCATCCCGCCTAACGCACAGATGGTGCGCAACATCATGACTGCCGTGCTGTACATGCACGACCATGTCGTCCATTTCTACCAGTTGCACGCGCTCGACTGGGTGGATGTCGTTTCCGCCCTCAAAGCCGATCCGGCCGAGGCTTCGGCTCTCGCCCGTAAATTATCTCCCTGGCCGAAAAGCTCCACCGGCTATTTCACGGCGCTGAAAGAACGGCTCACGAAGTTCGTGGGGAGCGGGCAGCTTGGTATCTTCGCCAACGGGTATTGGGGGCATCCGGCCTATAAGCTGACTCCCGAACAGAACCTGATCGCAGTCGCCCACTATCTCGAAGCCCTCGAATGGCAGAAGGAAATCGTCAAGGTACATGCCGTGTTCGGCGGTAAGAATCCGCATCCGAACTACCTCGTAGGCGGTATGCCGTGCAGCATCGACCTGAACGAAGCCAACGCGATCAACACCGAACGCCTGGACCTGGTCAAGCAGAAGTTGCAGGAGGCGAAGACCTTCATCGACCAGGTGTATATCCCCGACCTGCTGATGATCGCCAATGTCTATAAAGACGAATGGAGCAAGTTGGGAGGCGGCGTGAAGAACTACCTCGCCTACGGGGATTTCCCGATGTACGAATACGGGGAGACGGACAACTACAAGATGCCGCGCGGGATCGTCCTCGACCGCGACCTGTCGAAGGTGCATCCGGTCGATGCCAACTCTCCGGAAGAAATAAAAGAGTATATCTACCACTCCTGGTATAACTATTCGCAGGGAGATAAAGCCGGCCTGCACCCGTACGACGGCGAAACGAACTTGAACTATACAGGTCCCCGTCCCCCCTACACGCACCTGAACGTCGAGGATAAATACAGCTGGATCAAGACGCCGCGCTGGAAGGAGGAACCGATGGAAGTAGGTCCGCTCGCCCGCATGATCGTTGCCTATGCCGCCGGCAAGGAACCGCAGAAATCATTGATCGACGACACGTTGAAGCAACTCGACCTGCCGGCGGAAGCGCTCTTCTCCACGCTCGGACGCACGGCTGCCCGCGGATTGGAAACGAAGCTCACGGCCGATTGGGCGCTTGAGTTTTACGACCGCCTGATCAAGAACCTCGAAAACGGCGACTCGCGCATGGTCAACCATTACATGTGGGAAAGCGAAGCATGGCCGAAACATGCCCAGGGCGTCGGCCTGACGGAAGCGCCCCGCGGTGCTTTGGCCCATTTTATCGTGATCGAGAACAACAAGGTGAAGAACTACCAGATGGTCGTACCGACTACCTGGAACGCTTCTCCACGTGACGAAATTGGCAAACTGTCCGCTTATGAATCAGCCCTGATCGGTACGCCGATACATGATCCGAAGCAGCCGTTGGAGATTCTCCGTACCATCCACTCGTTCGACCCCTGTCTGGCATGTGCCGTGCACCTGTATGACGAAGAGGGGAAATATGTGCATCAAATGGATACGTTCTAAAAAAACAGTTCAATGAAAAGTCGTAAGAAACGTTTAAGAGAAGTATATGTATGGGAGCTTCCCGTGCGTATCTACCACTGGCTGAATGCACTTTGTATCGTGATACTCTGCATCACCGGTTTTATCATAGCCGACCCGCCTGCCATCATGACGGAGACGGAGGCGAACTTCAGCTACTGGTTCGGCACGGTGCGCTTCATCCATTTCGTGGCGGCGTTCGTGTTCTTCTTCAACTTCGTGTTCCGCCTGTACTGGGGGTTCGTCGGGAACCGGTATGCACGCTGGAACAACTTCATCCCGCTGAAAAAGTCGCAGTGGAAGGAGATTCTCGAAGTGATCAAGGTGGATATCCTGATGATCAAGAACAAGCCGGTGGACAGTATCGGGCATAATGCGCTGGCAAGCGTCATCTACTTCGGTACGTTCTGGGCGTTCCTGCTGCAATCCATTACCGGGTTCGGCCTGTATGCCAAGATGAGCGAATCGGCTTTCCCGCAGTTGTTCGCCTGGACGGTTCCCCTGATGGGCGGCGACCTGATGGCTCGCGAGATCCATCATTTCCTGATGTGGTTTTTCATCCTTTTCGCCATCGTGCATGTTTACCTGGTGTTCTACCACGACTATATCGAACAGCGCGGTGAGACCTCCTCCATCATCGGCGGCTGGAAGTTCATCGAAGAAGAGATTGCCGACAAGGAAGAGGTAACGGAAAATGCAGAAGTCATCACCAAATCCGCCCGCAAGAATGAATAAGGACATCTTGGTACTGGGTGTCGGCAACCTGCTGTTGAAAGACGAAGGAGTCGGCATCCATGTCATAAAAGCACTCGAAAAGGAAGAACTCCCTCCTAACGTCTCCCTGATGGACGGCGGCACGGGCGGGCTGCATCTGATAAGCTGGATACAGGATTACAATCGGATCATCATGGTCGACGCCACTCTCGATCGGAATCCTCCGGGGACGATCCGCCTGATCCGCCCCCGCTATGCGACAGACTTTCCGCCTCTGATGAGTGCGCATGAAATCGGCCTCCGCGACATGATCGAAGCGATGATTTTAACAGAGAAGCTGCCGGATATACAACTGATCGTCGTCTCGGCCGAAGACATCAGCGAGGTCGGAATGGAACTGACCCCTGTGGTCGAAGCGGCTGTTCCCGAAGTGGTGGAAATGATAAAACAGATTATAAAAGATCCCATAGAACGCTGAGAACCCTCAAAAAAAAGAGCTGCCCCCTTTGACAGGAGCAGCTCTTTTTTGCTAATAATCTTCTGATTAACTCTTCTTCAAAACCTTTGTCAGATCTTCCGGGGTTACATTGGCGGCGATAATAACTCCCTTGTCGTCGATCAGGAAGTTGCGGAATCCCTTCTGCAGGTTATACTTCCCGAATAGTTCTGACTTTCTGCCGAGTTCTTCATGAAATTGCCGGGTGCCTTCCAGTTTGTCGGCTTTTACCGTTTCGGTAAAAATGGATTCTTTCTCGTCCAAGGAGATCGAATACATCGCAATCTTGTCTGAACTCAACTTGTTGACTTCATTCCATAATTGAACGTTACGGGCCCGCGATTCAGCATCGTAAGCTGCCCAGAAATTCAGCAATGTGTAACGTCCCGAATGATTTTGGAAACTGAAATTGCTTTCGTTTCCTAAAGACTCTATTCTCGGAGCAAGGTCGCCAGGGTTAATACCGACTGTCGGCTTTGCGTTTTTAGTTCCGGCAGACATTGCAAGCAACGCAACCGCAACAAAGAGAACATAAGCTCTTACTTTCATATCATCATTTTTATGTTAAACTTAATCGGAGCATTATTTTGAAAATTCCTCTCCGACTCCTGATTTTCAGGAAGTAAACAAGGGCTTCACCTTCGCTAAGGAATCGCTTTCTTGTTCTTAACGGTTGCAAATATACGGGTAAAAGCCCTATTCAACCAAACGATATAACACTTTTCAGACCAAAAGCAAGATTTTTTATATGTTTTATTGCATCAATAGAACGAAAATAGTATGTTTTGCAGCATATCGTTAATCTTATTTCACATATACTCGTCCGTCAAAAGCCCAAGCAGGTAGTGTCAAGCCTGCTTATTTTATCGTTTACCCTGCCCGCCATCACCATACGGCGAAGGCATCGGCATCCCTTCCTTTATATATTCGTCATATACAACTGTCGGATGGTCTTGTGGAGAAGCGACATTATACTCCTCTTTGAAGTTATCGCGACGGAAGTTCTTCAATTTCAGATTTTCCGAACTATAAGTACGCAAAGTCTGCCTCTTATTCCCGGTTAAGGAACTTTCCACTACTTCCGAATCCAAAATATTCATTTTCGGAGTGAGAGACGGCAAAAGTCTCTGTTCGAGTAAACCGCGATAAGCCCCGATATATTCACACCAAACAGAATTTCCGCGGGTAAAAATACGATAGGTGTAATTGGACCATGCCGTCCGGATGTGGATTTCATGTTGCCAGATTTCAATACAGGCTTCCGAATCGTAGTTCGGATCCTTGATCGTTACCCGCTCCAGTCCATGCATCTTTTCCAGGATTTTCGTTTGCCATTTGTCTGAATGCATAATTTCAGCAATAATCTCAGGCAATTTTTCCTTAATTTCAAACTGAATCTTCATCTTCGTGTGCCTGCCAGTCAGGACTTCTTAAGGTTGCCAGGTTCTGTTATTAATATAATGTGTCTAATTTAGTAACAATAAACGCACGTGATTTGTTTACAAAACAATCGTTTTTTTATTCATGGCCTGCCTATCGGAATTTGATTTTAAATATTACCTTTGCGATGGATAATAATTAAATATTGTGTATCAGGGTAAAAGTATAATGTTTGCTTATGGAACTAATACTAATCATAGAAACGATAATCTGTATCATTCTTCTATTGCTTTTGGTCAGAAGTAACAGGAAGCAAACCTCATATAAAGCAAGGGAAGCTAAAATTATAGACTCCCAGCAATTTTGCCTGAACATATTGGACAATCTCCCTTTTCCCGTATTTGTCAAGGACATCAACGACGATTTCAAGTATAAACTTTGGAACAAAGAAGCCGAAAAAGAATCAAGGACAAGCCGGGATGCTATTTTGGGACATTCCGATTTTGAAATATACGGTGAAGAACGCGGCCGCAAGTATCGCCAGATAGACGAGCAACTGGTAAAAAACAAAGTCGAGTACCAGGCAGAGGACGATTATATCACGCCTGACGGAACATTGCACAATACGATCGTAAACAAATCTGTTATAACACTGGGAAACAATCACTGGCTTTTGGTAGTCCGCTGGGACATCACGCAGATAAAAGAGTACGAGAAAGAATTGATCCAAGCTAAAGAAGAATTGGAAAATGCGATCAAGACCCAAAACCTGGTACTGAACAGCATCAATTTCGGGCTCGTTTTTGTCGATAAAAACTATGTCGTCCAATGGGAATCGACAGCCAACTTGCACGAGATCGCCAAGGGCAGGCGTTATAGCGCCGGAAAAGTGTGTTATCAGACAGCCATGGGGCGTGGAGCACCTTGTATGAAGTGCGCTTTGAGCGAAGCGATAGAAACCGGGAAACCTGTACGCCATGAGTTCACCGAAGCAGACACGGTCATCGAGATCAGTGCCATACCGGTCTGTACAAACACCGGCGAAATACAAGGCGGCCTGATGAAGATCGAAGATATCTCGGATAAAAAGCGTATCGAACGCCTGCAATACGAAATAAAAAAGGCAGACGAAGCCAACCGTTTGAAATCGGCTTTTCTGGCCAATATGAGCCATGAAATCCGTACGCCTTTGAATGCAATCATCGGCTTTTCCAACCTATTGGCCGAAACAGACGATCCGGAAGAGAAAAAGGAATTTGTCCATATCATCACCTCTAACAACGAACTGTTGCTGCAACTGATCAACGATATTATCGATATGGCCAAAATAGAATCCGAAACCCTCGACTTTACTTATTCCGACACGGATATCAATCAGCTGATGGAAGACCTGTGCCAGCAGATGAAGCTGAAAAACACAAGGCCGGATACCGTTAAAATCGAATTCACACAAAGGCAGCCCGAATGTATCATCAATACGGACGGTAACCGCATCATGCAAGTCATGATCAATTTTATGACGAATGCCATGAAATTTACAGAACGGGGCAGCATTACCTTCGGTTATGAAAAATCCGAAAAAGACATCTACTTTTTTGTTAAAGATACCGGAATCGGAATACCGTCAGACAAGAAAGACCGGATCTTCGAACGCTTCGTCAAATTGAATACTTTCGTGCAGGGGACAGGGCTTGGACTGCCTATATGCGCCATGATTGTCGACAAATTCGGGGGAACAATCGGTGCAGATTCCCAGGAAGGTGAAGGGTCGACCTTCTGGTTCCGTTTGCCCTTCTGAAATAAATCCGATTATTTTTTATACTTTTGCCTTCATTAATAGGATTAGTCAATGCTTAAATATTTTGTTGTATTTGCGGGAGCCTCTTTGCTTGCAATTTCTTTGCCGGCAAAGGCTCAGGAGCAACGCGATACCGTTGCGCTCTCCTCTGAAGAAATAACAGCTCCTTCAGATACCGTGCCTCGAAAGGAGGCTGTCATCGTAGACGGAGTGGAATTGAACGAAAAGCAATTGAAACGCTACTACCGTCAATTGCGTAAAGATTCCATCCGGGCTCACAAAACTATATGGTGGTCCGTGCTGGGTGGCCCCTCCTATACGCCGGAAGCTTCGTTCGGCGTGGGCGGCGCCGTCCTTGCCAGTTTCCGGATGAATAAACAGGACACGATTTCCCAACGCTCTTTCCTGCCTGCCGGTTTGAACCTGTCTATAAACGGGACCATTGTTGTCGCAGGCGCCGGAACGTTTTTCTTCAATGAGAACCGTTTCCGTATCTATATGAATTATGGTTACCGGAACGAGCCTTCACACTATTACGGGAAAGGTTTTGAAAAGGCGGAGAATCTCGAAAGGGGCGATTCCACTACCCGGTTTCATCGAAGTTATTTTCAATTGTATCCGCGATTCGTATGGGAAGTCCGTCCGCATTTCTATTTAGGCGGCTTGTTTGATCTGAACTACACAAAGGTTTCGGATGTCAATCCGGTAATGAAAAATGATCCCTATTACCAGAAATTCAAAAGCAAGGATTCGGATGAATGCAGATACTTCAACGTCGGTATCGGCGGACTTATCCAATATGACACTCGCGACGATGTGGCGACACCTACGCGCGGCATGTTGTTGGGAACCAATTTCAAACTGTTCGGCAAATATTTGGGAGGCGCTTATAACTACGAGATTATCGAGCTTGAATACCGGCAATTTAAAAACGTATTCCGCCCGCGCAGTACACTTGCCTGGATTGTCAAGAGCCAGATCGGTTTAGGGGAAGTTCCTTTTACGGAACTCCCGACTTTCGGTTCTCCTTTCGACCTTCGCGGTTATTATATGGGCAAGTACCGTGACAAGTCGATGGCTTACGGAATCGTAGAATACCGCCATATGTTCGGTTCCCCGGCGAAATACAAAAGCGGGAACTTCTGGGCGAAATGCGGGTTCGTGGCATGGGTCGGAACCGGGACGATCGGGGAAACTCCTTTCGACTGGAACAAATGGAAACTCAATTTCGGAGCCGGCCTCCGCTTTCAGATGCAGCCGGGAAAGAACTTCAGGCTGGATATAGGCAAAGAGCCCGGCCAGCCGGGCATGCAGGTCTATATGAATATGACCGAGGCTTTTTAAGGATAAACCCGTGCCTGAAAAGCCGTGATGTCAGAATGACATTCGCATCATAAACCGAACCCCTTTCGTCTGGATACCCGGATGGTCGCGATAGTTCAAACGCCAGACATAATCAAGACGAAGGAACTTAAAGATGTTTTCAATGCCGACACTGGCTTCCATATAAGGAGCTTTGCCAAACGTGTACGAACCGTCAGGGAAAAGATACAGGCCGTCTCCCCCGTTCACAGGGTTGTTCTTGTCGGTCAGATGTCCCCACATGCCACGGAAACAAAAGACCTCTCTCCATTTCAACTTCTTGACAAGCGGCAGGCGGTTCAGCAAATTTCCGTTCATGTAGTACGTCAGATCCCAGGAGGCATATTCGTCGCTGATGAACTCCATCGCGTTCATATTCGTATAAGATTCCGGCTGGATCGTATAAGAAAGATTGGCGTTCGGCAGGATCAGCAAAGGATAGGGAACCTTGTTCCATACTTTTCCCGCTTTCGTGATCAGGTCGATGTAGCCGAAAGCCGAGAACCAGAAACGTTTCTGGATACCGATATCCGTACGGTGATAATCATACGACGATCCCAGCAAATCCTTCTTTGCCATTACATGGCTGAGATTGAAGATCAGCGCATCGAAAGTAATCGGGTAGCGAAGGTTGCGTGTCTGGTAGAACTTTTCATCCTTAGCATAACGGAACTTCAATTCCAGTTCCGTCATATCATAGCTCTTGACCGGGCTGATGGTCCCATCCGGCCCGATCCGGTCAAACACCGCATATTCGGTCGCATATTCGCGACGGTTACGGACGACAGCCCCGTAAGCCAGACCATTATAATGTTCGTGGTAGTAGGTCAGTTCGGCCTGCCGCAGATAAGTGGCCCGCGTATCTTTCTGGCGTTTCCAGGCCAGGAACATATTATCCTTGCTGGCATACATATATTGCTGCCCTAACTGGTTGATATCGTACATATATTCGAGGCGGATCGAGTTAAGCGGGAACTCCTTGCGGTATTCTTTGCGGTCATTGAACGAATACTCGACAAGCGCATCATATTTCAGCTTTTCGTCTTTTGTCCCATACGCCATATATCCGTCAAAGAACAGGTTCTTGCTAAATGCCGTCGTCGTCGTCCCTCCCACGCGGAAACGCGCCCCTTCGATCGCATTGCCGCTGATCGCCGTGTTCATGGGGCCGAACTCGAACTTGCTTTTCAGCGGGTCCTTATTGGTCGGGATATAGCCGGACACAAGGATCGAAACGACTTTCTCCGTTATATAGAAGATCGGAACGGAACGGAATTTAGCCATCAGCTTTTCGACCGAGTTCGGATTTTTCTTTATCGCCTCTTCCGGACGGTTGCTTGTCCAGAAATCCTCCGATTGCTGATAGGCGTCCTTCAGCGTGATGACGGGGGCGCTTTCCTTAAACACAAGCGCCCGTTCGGCATCGGGTTCATCGAAAGAATGGTTGCTGTAGATGTTCAGCCGCCGCGCATACATGCCTTTCGATTTCTCGCTCAATTTGAAGTTGACATTGATGTCGTCCTTCGTAATGATCCGGGTACTGTCGGGCGTGCGTTCGAAGGTCTGTTCGATCGTCATTCCGGAAACGAAGTTCAGGTTGATGTCTTTAGGGACATTCAGAATTGCCTTCTGTACAAAGAATGTGGAATCGAGCGTGACAAACAGATGGCCGGTGAAACCGAATGTTTCCGAGTTGAAAGGGACAAACCCCAAATCCACGCACTTCTGTCCGTTCACATTCAACGTGTCGAGCAAGTAATATTTGTAATAATTCGGTCCGATAGTGGACAGCGGGCTGACAAACCGTTGTAAAAACAAGGGAATATCATTCTTGAAAATATCGACTTCCCGGAAGACCTCATTCAAAAACTGCTGGATACCGTCACGCGAGAATATCTCATCCACACCGGATGACTTGTTCCCTTTCACAATACGCTTCTCCGACTTCGGCTCTTTACGGTAATAGACAGATTCCACCTTTTCCTTTTCCGACACCGGAAGGATAGTCGTGCCGACATCCAGCGTATCGACAAAATCGATCAGGAAATCGAATTTGCCCGGTTTTCCGTTCTTTTTGGGTTTGGGATGATAATCGTTCATCGCAAAGACCATCTTCTCGTACTGGTCGTATTGGAAATAATCGTGGTTACGCGGATCATTGCTTTCCCGTGAGGCAATGACCTGCTTTACGAACTTAACGGCCGGATTCTCTTTCTTGCTGTATTTCTCCTTCTTGGGCTTTACGACGACTTCATTCAAAGCGATCCCGTTCGGAGCCAATTTTATTTTCAGATTATTCGTTTTACCCGGAATGATCTTGACTTCTTTCGTGTCGTATCCCAAATAAGATACTTCCAGATTCTTGACACCGGTCGATGCGGAGAATGAAAAGTTCCCATCCCCGTCAGTTGCTGTTCCTATTGTCGTCCCTTTAAATATAAGAGAAACGTAGGGTAATCCCTCCCCTGTAATCGAATCGGTTACAATTCCCTTTATAATCGTATTCTGTCCGTTTGCTATCCATACCGTAAACAAGGATGCCAGCAAAAAAACAATCTTCTTCCCCATCACAACTTCTTATCCTTTTATTTTTACTTTATCCCTAATAAAACGCTGCAAAAGTATAACAGATTCTTTTTACAGAGTGTTCCAAAACACGCACATTATATTCCAATTACAAAAAATCTTCCTACCTTTGTCTCCCGAAAGGGGTGCCATACTGTTAACGGGCTGAGATTATACCCTCGCGAACCTGATGCGGGTAATGCCGCCGTAGGAAAGAACAGAGAAGGCTTTTTCCCTCCTTTTGTATGTAAAAATGAATATAAACACGATGTTTCGCTATCCGGTGGCGCTTACTATTGCCGGTTCAGACAGTGGCGGCGGTGCCGGGATACAAGCGGATCTGAAAACATTTTCGGCTTTAGGCGTCTTCGGAGCCTCTGCCATCACATCGATCACGGCCCAGAACACACAAGGGGTAAGAGGGATACAAGCCATTTCCCCGGAGATCGTCGAAGGACAAATCCATGCCGTATTCGAGGACTTGGCTGTCGATGCCGTTAAGATCGGGATGCTGCATAACCGGGAAGCAGCCCGGATCGTCGCCCGCTCGATCGACCGTTTTTGCCCGGCGAACATCATTCTCGATCCGGTTATGATCTCGACAAGCGGCAGCAAGCTGATAGAAGATGAAACCATCGAAGTCATCGTGAAAGAACTTTTTCAACGCGTCACGCTGATTACCCCGAATATCGACGAAGCGGCTTTTCTTTCCGGCATGCCGATACGCAACGAGGAAGAAATGGAAATGGCCGCACAACAACTATTGGCTTCGGGATGCCGGTCCGTATTGATGAAGGGCGGCCACCTGGAAGGTAAGGAGATGGCCGATGTCTTGTTCACACGCGGTGAAGCCCCGCTCCGGTTGGCCGTACCGGCCATCCATACTCAAAATACACATGGGACAGGTTGCACGCTCTCGTCCGCCATTGCCGCCTATATGGCCTTAGGGAAAGAGCTGCCGGATGCCGTACGTGCGGCAAAAGATTACATAACGGCAGCCCTTCATGCCGGGGCCGATGTAAGGACCGGGCATGGACACGGGCCTCTCAATCATTTCTTCGATCCGGTTCCCCTCATAAAAATAGGAGTATGAAAAAGCTGATCGTCATTACATCCCCCCGCTTTTTCCAAGGAGAAAGTACCATCCTTTCACATCTGTTTGATGAAGGGATGCAACGTCTTCATCTGCGCAAACCGGACAGCGATGCAAATGAATTGCGCAAGCTGCTGGACCGGATTCCGGATGTCCACTATCCGAAAGTCGTGCTTCACGACTGTTTCGGGCTGGCGGTGGAGTATGGCCTGGGCGGCGTACACCTGAACAGACGCAACCGGCAGGCTCCGGACGGTTTTACAGGCGCCATCAGCCGTTCGTGCCATTCGATCGGGGAACTCGGACAGTTCGGACAACTCGATTATCTGTTTCTAAGTCCTATTTTTAAAAGCATATCCAAAGAAGGCTACGGGAACGGCTTCGAGCCGGAAACACTCAGGCAGGCTTCCGATGCCGGGATCATCCATGATAAAGTCATAGCCTTAGGGGGCATAGACCTGACGACCCTTCCCCTTCTACGTCCTTTCCGCTTCGGGGGAGCAGCCGTGCTGGGAGCACTTTGGGGAAGCCACCCTTCGGCGGATAAAGAGAATTCTATTATTAATCAATATAAAAAATTACAAGCATGGAATTAGACGATTTCTTATATAGAAATGCAGGCTGCGGCAGGTATGCCTGTTTTACCGGTACAAACCGGTTGATGTTCATCACACAGCGTACGGACAAATACACAGAACTGGACGAGGTCAAAATGGTGACCAAAGGCGGCTGCACCTGGGTGCAGCTCCGCATGAAAGAGAATTTGAACCTGGAGGTCGCCAAGGCAGTCTCGCATTTTACACTGTTCAACTGCGACACGGATTGCGCCTGCTGCCTGAACGACGATCTGGAAATGGCATTCAAAGCCGGCATCCACTGCGTCCACTTAGGTAAAAACGACATGCCGGTCTCCGAAGCCTGGCGCCGCATCATCGAGAAAAGGAAAGAAGATCTCTTCCTTGTGGGAGCAACAGCCAACACGTTCGAAGATATCCTGAATGCAGACCGGGAAGGAGCTTCCTACATCGGCCTGGGCCCTTATCGCCATACCGAGACCAAAAAGAACCTGAGCCCGGTGCTGGGTCTGGAAGGATATCGAAAAATCATGGAACAATACCGGGAAGCTGGCCTCGAAATTCCTATCTTTGCCATCGGAGGGATCGAATTTGAAGACATCGCCCCGTTGATGGAAACAGGAATAGAAGGGATCGCCGTTTCGAGTGCGATCATCAACGCCGAAGATCCGGTCGAAGAGACGCGCCGTTTCATCCGGGAGATCAACAAGCATAAACCGGACCCTTGCAGAGATGATTCAGATATGTAAAAATAAATGATATAACTATGGCAAGAAAAAACAAGATGCGCATCACGTATCCATCATCGGAAAAGATCTACATACACGGCAAAATACATGATATAAACGTAGGTATGCGAAAGATCAAAATACTGGATACCGTCACACGCGATGAGAACGAAAATCTGGTTTACAAGAGGAACAATCCCGTCATCGTGTATGATACCAGCGGCCCCTATTCGGATCCGAGAATCCCGATCAGTACGCAAAGGGGCATTTCCCGTATCCGCGAATCCTGGTACGCAGGACGCAAGGACCTGATCCGCCTGAAGGAACCGACTTCCGAGTATAGCCGTCAACGCCTGGACGACCCTTCGCTGAAGCGCATCCGTTTCCCGCAACATTACCTGCCCTATCGGGCCAAAGCCGGGAAAAACATCACCCAGTTGTATTATGCGAAACGGCGCATCATCACTCCTGAAATGGAGTATGTCGCCATCCGCGAAAACCAGCAGATCGAGGCGTTGGGGTTGAAATCCTATATCACTCCCGAATTTGTCCGCAAAGAAATTGCTGCCGGGCGTGCCATCATTCCGGCAAACATCAACCACCCCGAAGCCGAACCGATGATCATCGGCCGCAAATTCCTGGTGAAGATCAATACCAACATCGGCAACTCCGCCCTCTCGTCCAGCATCAACGAAGAGATCGAAAAGGCCGTATGGAGCTGCAAATGGGGAGGCGACACCTTGATGGACCTTTCGACGGGAGACAATATCCATGAAACCCGCGAGTGGATCATCCGGAACTGCCCGGTTCCGGTGGGGACGGTCCCCATCTACCAGGCTCTGGAAAAAGTGGACGGAAAGATCGAAGACCTGAGTTGGGAGATCTACCGTGACACGCTGATCGAACAGGCCGAACAGGGAGTCGACTATTTCACCATCCACGCCGCCCTGCTTAAAAAGCATATCGAACTGACGCAGACGCGCCTGACCGGTATCGTCTCACGCGGGGGGTCAATCATGGCCAAGTGGATGCAGATCCATAATGAAGAGAATTTCCTGTACACGCATTTCACCGAGATCTGCAAGATATTGAAAATGTATGATGTCGCCGTTTCGATCGGCGACGGACTTCGTCCGGGTTCCATCTACGATGCGAACGACGCCGCCCAGTTTGCCGAACTGCATACGATGGGCGAGCTGGCCCAGGTGGCTTGGGGACAGTTCGTGCAGGTCATCATCGAAGGTCCGGGGCATGTCCCGATGAATAAGATTCAGGAGAACATGAAGGAACAGCAATATGCTTGCCATAACGCCCCGTTCTACACCTTAGGCCCGCTGACAACGGATATCGCTCCGGGCTACGACCACATCACATCGGCGATCGGAGCCGCCCAGATCGCCTGGCAGGGCACGGCGATGATCTGCTACGTCACCCCGAAAGAACATCTCGGCTTGCCGGACAAGGAAGACGTCCGCACAGGTGTCATCGCTTATAAGATCGCCGCCCACGCCGCCGACCTGGCAAAGGGACATCCCGGAGCACAAGTCCGCGACAATGCCCTGAGCAAAGCCCGCTTCGAATTCCGCTGGAAAGACCAGTTCAACCTGTCTCTCGATCCGGAACGCGCCCTGCAATACTACCTGGACAGCGCCGTGATGGACGGCGAATATTGCACGATGTGCGGCCCGAACTTCTGTGCCATGCGGTTGAGCAAGGATTTGCATAAGGAAAACTGCGATAAATAAAGCTCACTCCTCCTGTACCGTGGCGAGGATATACACACGATGTGTCTTATATCCTTGCCGCTGTACAAGCTTTTCTTCCTCAAACTTCTTGAAATCGCTTTTCGCCACATAATACGTGCACCCCACAAACCTTTGGTAATCGGTCAGGTTGATAAACCGATGCATTTCCAGGTAAGCCATCAACTTGGCTTTACGTCCATCGTAATCGAACTTCGACACGTTCGTCCGCTTCACCTTCTGAGGCTGGCTTTTGCATACCTGTTCTTTCAGTTTCTTCGCGCAACGGAAATTCACGCCGTCCACCCTCACGTTATACACCTCCTTCCCTTTCTCGTTCACACCTTCTTTAAAGGTCTTCAATGCGGGCGAGAAGAATCCCAGTCCGTCCAGTTCCACGCAGGAACCGTACGCCAGTTCCCGCCCGACATATTTTGACAAGGCATCCAAAACCCCTTTGATGTCGGCCGAGTTGACCGAACAGCACTCATTGATAAACGAGCAGATCTCCTCCATCTTCTTCGTCTCTTTACTGATCAGCCGGGCATACGCACGCTTCCCGCTTGCTCCCCGCTCGTTTTTTGCCGGCACTTCGTAAATGCCGAATTGCACCCGTTTCATTTCCTCTTTCCAATTTGATTGATAATAAAATCCCGTCTATCGCTCGTCGCCATCCGATGTCCCTACTGTTTCCTGACAATGTATCCGGTATCGGATGCCAGTGTAATTTATTTCCGACGTCGTCATGCATATTTCCGGCATTGTCGGGAATATCTTCGACGTTGTCGTATATATACACGACATTGTCGAAAACAAATTACACTGGCATCAAATATACGAAATATAATGTGGAACAACAACTTTCTTCCCGTCCAAAGAATCAAAAAGGCGTCTAATGGACATTGTAACCGATAAATTCATATCTTCGCAAAAACAAACTTTCATAAAAATGGAGAAGATCAAAACAGGATTGGCAGCCTTCGGCATGTCAGGGCAAATATTCCACGCCCCATTTATCAGTACGAATCCGGCTTTCTGCCTGGCGGCAATCACGGAACGCAGCAAGGAACTGTCGAAAGAACGTTATCCTTCAGCCCGGATTGTGCGCAGTTTCGAGGAACTCATCGCCTTGGACGAGTTGGAACTGGTCGTTGTCAATACGCCGGACAGTACGCACTACGAGTACGCACGCAAGGCACTGGAGGCCGGAAAGAACGTGATTGTCGAGAAACCTTTCACGACAACAGTAGAACAGGGGCAGGAACTGGTCGACCTCGCCCGGTCCAAAGGACTGGCTATAAGCGTATATCAGAACAGGCGCTGGGATTCGGATTTCCTGACGGTCCGGGAGATACTGGACAAAGGACTGCTGGGACGTCTCGTCGAGTTCGAGTCGACTTTTCCCCGCTATCGTAACTTTATAAAACCGGATACATGGAAAGAAACCGGAAAGTTGGGCGGCGGCCTGATCTATAACCTGGGATCGCACCTGATCGACCAGGCGGTTCAACTGTTCGGCATGCCGGAAGCCGTTTTTGCCGATGCCGACGTCCTTCGTAAGGACAGCAGGGTAGATGATTATTTCGTGATCCACCTGCTCCGCCCCTCAAAAGCGCCGCGTATCAAGGTGACCCTCAAATCCAGCTATCTGATGTGCGAACCGGAGCCCCGTTTTGTCCTGCACGGCACGGAAGGCTCGTTTGTCAAATACGGCCTGGACCGCCAGGAAGCCGACCTCAACGACGGCCTGCTCCCCGGCACGCCGGGATGGGGAGTGGAAGACGAGAGCACCTGGGGCCTCCTCCACACGGAAAAGGACGGCCATGTCGTCCGCCGCAAATATCCCAGCCTCGCCGGAAACTATGCCGCTTTCTACGACAACATCCACCGCCACCTCCGCTTCGGCGAACCGCTCCTGACGGATGCCGCCGACGTACTGCCTGTCATCCGCCTGATCGAGGCGGCCTGCGATAGCAGTGAAATGTGGGAAACGGTGAAATTGAAAAAATAAGACAGTCCCATTAAAAAGCCCGGTTCGATGCGGGCTTTTTAATGGGATATGCCTATATTTGCAACTGCATCGACAGATAAATACATTATATATTATGACAACTATGGAATTAAATGCACAAAAACAGCTTCTGATCGAAGAGATCCTGAAAACAGACAATCCGAGACTGATCGATTACCTGAGAAAGGCCTTGGACAAATTCAAGGACATGAATGTCATCCCAATAAAACGTCCTTGCGTTTACACGCATGAAGAACAGATGGAGATACTTCGTCAGTCATTGGAAGATATCGACGAAGGGAGATATCTTTCCACTGAAGAATTGGAGGAAGAAATGAAAACCTGGTAAAACAATAAAGACATAATGGATAACCTAAAGCCTTATTGGACTGACCAGGCGATCAGACAAATGAAAGAGATTTACGACTTCTACAAAGCCTTTGGCAAGAAAACAATTCAAAAACGGATCTCCCCCATTAAGGAGCAAGTAGATCGTTTAACCCGTTTCCCCTACTTGGGAAAAGTAGAATCCTGCTATCAAGGAACAGAGTATTTCCGTTCCCTGATCGAAGGAGATTATAAAATCATCTATCTTATCAGAGAAGAACGGATCTATATCGTGGCCATTTTCGATTGTCGCCAAAATCCGTCCAACCTATATACAATGTTGAAGTTATAAGGATATTTCGATATGATTTTATCCCCCTTACGATTTTTTATCGTAAATTTGCCAGCGATCCTCACAAAAGAAAAGGGGACTCATTGCAATAACCAATTTTACATGTAATGAAAAGAGACAATATCATTTTCGACATCATTGAGAAGGAACATCAGCGCCAACTGAAAGGCATCGAGCTGATCGCTTCCGAAAACTTTGTAAGCGACCAGGTGATGCAAGCCATGGGGAGCTGTCTGACCAACAAATACGCAGAAGGATATCCCGGCAAGCGTTATTATGGAGGTTGCGAAGTAGTGGACCAGAGCGAAACCATCGCTATCGAACGGTTGAAACAGATTTTCAATGCAGAATGGGCCAACGTGCAGCCCCATTCAGGAGCACAGGCCAATGCGGCCGTATTTCTGGCCGTCCTGAATCCCGGCGATACATTCCTCGGCCTGAACCTGGCACACGGCGGCCACCTTTCCCACGGTTCTCCTGTAAACAGTTCCGGTATCTTATACCGCGCGACAGAATATAACGTAAAAGAAGATACCGGCCGTGTAGACTACGACCAGATGGAAGAAGTCGCTTTACGTGAAAAGCCGAAATTGATCGTAGGCGGCGGTTCCGCTTATTCCCGTGAGTGGGACTACAAGCGGATGCGTGAGATTGCCGACAAGGTCGGCGCCCTTTTGATGATCGACATGGCTCACCCTGCCGGACTGATCGCAGCCGGACTGCTGAACAACCCGCTGGAATATGCTCATATCGTAACTTCCACGACCCACAAGACCTTGCGCGGTCCGCGTGGCGGCATCATCCTGTTAGGTAAGGATTTCGAGAATCCCTGGGGCAAGAAGACACCGAAGGGAGAGATCAAGAAGATGTCCCAACTGTTGGATTCCGCCGTATTCCCAGGCATACAGGGAGGTCCGCTGGAACACGTGATCGCCGCCAAAGCCGTGGCCTTCGGCGAAGCGCTGGAACCGGAATACAAGACCTACCAGGCTCAGGTAAAAGCCAATGCGGCAGCTATGGCAAAAGCATTCATGGACAAAGGTTACAAGATCATCTCCGACGGTACGGACAACCACAGCATGTTGATCGACCTGCGCAAGAAGTTCCCCGAACTGACCGGCAAGGTGGCAGAAAAGGCATTGGTAGCCGCCGATATCACCGTAAACAAGAATATGGTTCCGTTCGACAGCCGTTCGGCATTCCAGACTTCCGGCATCCGTGTCGGAACTCCGGCTATCACGACCCGCGGCGCTAAAGAACCGCTGATGGCCGAGATCGTCGAACTGATCGACACCGTACTGGCAGCACCCGAATGCGACAAGACTATCACGGCTGTTCGCGAAAAAGTGAACGGCATCATGAAGGAATATCCGATCTTCGCTTGGTAAATAAAAAAGGGCGGCCTTTACGGTCGCCCCTTCATTCATACAAAAAACACCTAAATAAACATGATGAAACTCATTTCGATGTGTGCCGGCGCAGCACTTTGTATCCTTGCGTCGTGCAGCGAAGGGCCAACTAAACAGATGCCTTACAACCAGGGCATCAATGTAATCCCGACGCCGGTAAGCCTCGTACAGAACGAGGGTAGTTTTAAACTAAGCAAAAACACAGCCTTCTCCGCCTCCACTCAGGAAGCTAAAACAGTTGCCGAATATTTTGCCGCCCAGATGAATCTTGCCACCGGCTACCAGATAACGGTCAGTGACAAGGCCGCCTCAAACGGCATCGCACTGGCGATCGACGGGGCGCTGGATGTAAACGACGAAGGCTACACGCTGGATGTCACTCCGCAAGGCGTGACGGTTAAGGCTAAGACCCCGCAAGGCTTGTTCTACGGCATGCAAACGTTCATGCAGTTGCTTCCGGCCGAGATCCAGAGCCCGGCAGTCGTGAACGGTATCGCCTGGACTGCACCCTGCGTGACGGTGAAAGACGAACCGCGTTTCGAATATCGCGGCATCATGCTGGATCCTTGCCGTCATTTCATCCCGGTAGAGAACGTAAAGAAACATCTCGACGTACTGGCTTTGTTCAAGATCAACCGCATGCATTGGCATCTGACGGACGACCAGGGCTGGCGTATCGAAATCAAGAAATACCCGAAACTGACAGAAGTCGGTTCCAAACGCATAGATGGCGAAGGAACGGAATATGGCGGTTTTTATACGCAAGACCAGATCAAGGAAGTGGTAAAATATGCAGCAGACCGTTTTATCACGATCGTTCCTGAAATCGAACTTCCGGGACACGAGTTGGCTGCAATCTCGGCCTATCCCGAATTGTCTTGCAAGGGCGAACCGACCACCCCGCGTATCATCTGGGGGGTAGAAGACATCGTATTGTGTGCCGGAAAAGAAAAACCGTTCGAGTTCCTGCAGGACGTTTTCGACGAAGTCGCGCCTCTTTTCCCCGGCGAATATATCCATATCGGTGGTGACGAATGCCCGAAATCGAGCTGGAAAGAATGCCCGCTCTGCCAGAAGCGCATCCGCGAGGAAGGTCTGAAAGCCGACAAGAACCATTCTGCCGAAGAAAAGCTGCAGAGCTATTTCGTTCAGCGCATGGAGAAATACCTGTCCGAAAAGCATGGTAAAAAGATCATCGGATGGGATGAGATCCTCGAAGGCGGCCTCGCTCCTTCCGCAACCGTCATGTCTTGGCGTGGTGAAGAAGGCGGTATCGCTGCTGCCAACATGGGCCATGAAGCGATCATGACTCCGGGAAGCGGCGGCATGTACATCGACCAGTTCCAGGGCGATCCGAAGATCGAACCGGTTTCTATCGGCGGTTACGATCCGCTGTCGAGAGTGTATGCTTACAATCCGACGCCCGACACTTTGGTCGCTACCGGAAAGGCGAACTTGATCAAGGGGGTACAAACAAACCTGTGGTCCGAATATATGTACAACACGGACCTGCTGGAATACCGCGCCTACCCGCGTGTGCTGGCATTGGCTGAAATCGGCTGGACTCCATTGGCACGCAAGGATTATAAAGACTTCGAACGTCGCCTGGATAATGCCTTGGTCCGTCTGGACGAACTGAACATCAACTACCATATCCCGCAGCCGGAGCAACCGAACGGCTCATGCAATTTCGTTGCATTCACCGACAAGGCTTCTTTGGAATTCAAGACTACCCGTCCGGTCAAGGTAGTTTATACGATCGACGGAACCGAACCGACTCCGGAATCGACGGTCTATACGGCTCCTATCGAATTCACGGAATCGGGCGTCTTGAAGATCCGTTCCGTATTGCCTTCCGGCAAGATGAGCAAGACTCGTACGATCACGGTTGAAAAACAAGCATTGGCTCCTGCCAAGGAGGTTGCCGGGGTGACTCCGGGATTGGAAATGCAGGTGACCGACGGCATGTTCCTGAATTCTTCCAAATTAGGAGATGTGAAAGAATGGAAGAAATCGGTGATCAAAGACCTGCGTGAAATCACCAGCGTAGTGAAAACAAGCGAATCCATGCGCGGTGTCAAGCAATATGCTGCCATAGCAACCGGTTACGTCAACATCCCTGAAGACGGCGTTTACTATATTTCTTCCGACAACGAAGAGGTATGGATCGACGGCAAATTGTTAGTGAACAACGGCGGTGAAGTGAAACGTTTCTCCCGCCACGACAGTTCGGCTGCATTGTCGAAGGGCTTGCACGAGATCAAGGTGGTATTCTTGGGACATATCATCGGCGGCTGGCCTTCAAACTGGAACGACGGAAGCGTGAAGCTCCGCAAAGCCGACTCCGACAAGTTTGTCAAGATCACTCCTGAAATGTTAGTCCATTAAATCAATGCGATACTAAACGGAAAAGAGGCTGTGTCGTAAATTAAGTTTTTACGGTGCAGCCTCTTTTTGGTAAGCTATTGAAAAATATAAAACAAAGCCCTGACTTTCCCAAGCCGGGGCTTTGTCATGTCAGAAAGTTTTCGTAACTTA
>NZ_CDRTCT010000026.1:0-86924 GCF_977054455.1 Parabacteroides sp.
ATTTATAATGTTAATTAGTGTAGATAAAACTCAGACTTTTATATGCGATAGCCCTAAAGTTCTATCCAACGGGTGGGATACTTTTCAATTATTTTAGTGGAGTACTTTTCAGTTATTATCTACAATACTATCCATCCTGCAGATATCCGCCCGCTACAAAATAGAAAAACAGAGAGGAGAAATATTCTTAAAGTAAATACATTGTCAAACCACAAAAAAACAGAATTATGAACAGTACATGATAAACAAATACAGTCCGTATCGGATATACGGACAAAAAGAATTGGGAATGTAGCGACCATTCCCAAATTCCAATTGTTAACCGGCAGGGAGCAACCTGCCAAGTATAAAAAATTAATATCTACAAAATTATGCATAAAAATTCATTAACCGGGCAAAATCATAAAGATTTTACTCTGAATCGGTTCGTCTGTATATCAGCCCTCTACTTATTTCTGCTCTTTACAGGCACATCAACCCTGAATGCCCAAAACGCAAAGCTCTCCTTGCACAAAGAAAACGCGACATTCGAGGAGGTATTTAAAGAGATAGAAGCAAAAACAGGCTACAAATTCGTTTATAGCACCTCCGATATCGACAAAAACGAAAGGGTCTCCATCCAAGAGACCGATCAAAGCTTGAACGAGGTGCTGCGGAACCTGTTCCGCAGCAAAAGAAATATTTCTTTTCGCATATCCAATAAGCACATCGCCCTGTTCCTGGCACAAATGAAAAAGATTTCCGGAACGGTCATCGACACACAAAAAGAACCGGTCATCGGCGCCAACGTCCTCATAAAAGGAACAGCGACAGGAACAATCACCGATATCGATGGCAAATTCAGTTTGGAAGCTGCCGAAGGCGACATCCTGCAAGTTTCTTTTATCGGATACAGCACGCAGGAGGTCACAATCAACCAAAAACAAGTGTTCAACATCACACTGGCAGACGATGCCGAAATGATCGACGAAGTCGTCGTTACGGCCTTAGGTATCAAACGGGAACAAAAAGCGTTGGGATATGCGGTCCAGGAAGTGAAAAACGACCAGCTGACCGTTGCCAAAGGTTCGGACGTCGCTACCTCATTGACGGGTAAAATTGCAGGTTTGAACATCAAGAATAGTACGGAATTTGCAGCCTCCCCGACCATCACGTTGCGCGGGAGCACGCCTTTGCTGGTGGTCGACGGAATCCCCCACTACAATGTCAACCTGTCGGATATCCCGGCTGACGACATCGAATCCATCAGCGTCCTGAAAGGTTCCACGGCATCGGCCCTTTACGGTTCGAGAGGCGGTGACGGAGCCATCATGGTCACGACTAAAAAGGCACAGAAAGACGGATTGGACATCTCTGTAAACTCCAACACGATGTTCCACGCCGGTTTCCTGAAGTTGCCCGAAGTGCAAAATTCATACAGTTCGGGAGGAAGCGGGAAATATGCACCCGGCGATTATGTATGGGGAGACAAGCTGGACATCGGGCGCACTGCCAGCCAGTACAACCCGCTCACATACGAATGGGAAGAGATGCCGTTGACATCCAAGGGCAAGGATAACTTCAAGAACTTCCTCGAACAGGCATTGGTGACCAACAACAATATCAGCATCTCCCAAAAAGGCGAATACGGGAGCGTACGCGCATCGCTGAACCATATCTACAACAAAGGACAGTATCCGAACTCCAGACAACAGAAACTGACTTTCTCCGTCGGAGGCGCGATGGATTACAAAAAGTTCCATCTGAAAGCCGACATCGCATACAACAAGAATATCTTTTCCAATAACTACGGAACCGGCTACGGCATGGGTAGTTACATGTATAACCTGCTCATCTGGACCGGTGCGGAATATGATCTTAGGGAATACCGCAATTATTGGCGGGCCGGAAAAGAACAGGAAGAGCAGAACTGGATGGACGACTGGTGGTACGACAACCCCTACTTCCTTGCAAACGAACGGACGAACCAGCGCCATCAGGACCTGACAAACGGAAGCCTGGACATGAGTCTGGACGTGACGGACTGGCTGAAACTGGTCATGCGTGTCGGAGGCGATGCTTTCAGGAACCAGTTTACGTTGAAAGAACCGATCAGTACCCGCGGCAACAGAAAGGGAGGATTCCGCCTGTCCAACTATTCGGGCTACAGTACGACCGACGACATCATGTTGCTGGCAAACAAAAAGTTCGGTGACTTCGCCGTCGACGGCTTCCTGGGCGGTTCCATCTATTTCAGGGAGAACGATTACCAGAGTTCATCCACGAGCAACGGTTTGAACATGCCGGGATTCTTTTCACTGAACGCGTCGGTCGATCCGGCGAGCACCTCTTCGTCTGTCACAAAAGAACAGATCAACAGCTTATACGGGAAAGTCGGATTGTCATGGAAAAGCGCGGTCTTCGTGGAAGTCACCGGACGTAACGACTGGGCATCCACGCTGGCGAAGTCCGAACGGTCTTATTTCTATCCTTCGGTATCCGGCAGCGTGGTCATTTCCGAACTGCTCCCGCTTCCTGAAATCCTGAATTTCTGGAAAGTAAGAGGCTCATGGACACAAACCAAATTCCCGACAGGCGTCTATGACATCAATTCGACATATAGCGTCTCCCGGAATTACTGGGGCAACATGACAGCCGCCTTCTATCCTTCGACCATCCGCGACGTGTCGTTGCGGCCACGCGCTTCCCGTTCATACGAAATCGGTACGGAACTGTATTTCTTCAAAAACCGTCTGAAGTTCGACCTGGCTTACTACCATAAGATCATGTACGACCTGCAGCGTTATGTCGATATGAGTTATGCCAGCGGTTTCTCCAACACGCTGATCAACTACGGCGAAGAACAGTTGAGCCGCGGTGTCGAATTTACGATCAGCGGCGATGTCATCAAACAAAAGGACTTCACCTGGACCTCTTCGTTCAACTGGGCGGCCGACAGGTACTATTACTCCAAGATCGATGAACAATACTCCACTCAAAAACCCTGGGTCGCACCCGGAAAGACCTGGCACTGGTTGGAAATGTACGATTGGGAAAAGGCTCCCGACGGGCAACTGATCCTTTACAACGGCATGCCGAAAGAAAGCGCCTATCCGACTTACGCAGGCACCTACAACCCGAAATGGATCTGGGGCTGGTCGAATACGTTCAGCTATAAAGACTTCACATTGAGCTTCTCGTTCGACGGCCGTGTCGGTGGCCACATGTTCGACTACATGAGTTCACGCCTGTGGCATTCGGGCCGCCATATAGACTCGGACAACGATTTCCGGTTTGACGAAGTCGTAAACGGAAACCACAAAGGATACATCGCCGAAGGCGTAAAGGTCGTATCGGGAGATGTGAAATATGATTCCGATGGAAATATCCTGGAAGACACCCGCGTCTTCGCTCCGAACGACGTAGCCGTTTCTTACGAAACGTACATGCGTTCTTACAACGGCAGCGAACGGAAATCCAATTTCTTGAAAAGCAAGACATTCTTCAAGTTGCGGGAACTCTCCCTGTCCTACCGGCTGCCGAAAAAATATTGTACCCATCTCGTAAAGGGAGCGGAAATAGCCCTTGTCGGACAGAACTTGCTGATCTGGACAAAGGATTTCAAATTCTCCGACCCCGACGTGGACACGGAAAACATCAACTCTCCCTCCATCCGTTACGTAGGTGCTAATCTGAAGTTCAATTTCTAAAATAAACATGACATGAAAAAAATAAAATCATATATCAACCATTTCTTGCTGATTATTTGTGCATGTATGGCCTATAGTTGCGACGGATTCGACGCTATCAACACCAATCCCGACGCGGCAACTACGGCAACCCCCGGTATGTTGGCTACAGGGCAATTGAGAGAAGCGCTTCGAACGGGCGGGAAATATGATGCCAAGTGGTTCTTCGGCGACATGTTCTTCACTAAAATGATCAGTTGGCATGAAGCCGCCGAAGATAGCAGGAAAGTCCAGTATAACCAGATTTCCACAACCGGATTCAGCGTGTACAAAGACTTGACCAACTGCCTCAAAATGGTCGAACTGGCAGCCGATATCGACAAGGACGCCTACGAAGGGCTGGCTCTGTTCATCAAGGCTTTCCGTCTCTACGACACGACAATGGCTTTGGGCGACATTCCCTATTCGGAAGCAATGAAAGGCGAAGAAGGAAACACACGTCCCAAGTACGACACGCAGAAAGAAGTCATCTTGCAAATGCTGGACGACCTTGATGCCGCTTATACGCATTTTTCAAATGCCACCCGCAATTTCGACGGCGATATCGTCTATGGAGGCGATCCTGTCAAATGGAAGAGAGCCGTGTCGGCTTTGCAATTAAGAATCCTGCTCAACTTGTCCAAAAAGGAACAGGATGCCGAGTTGAACGTCAGACAACGTTTCTCCTCGATCGTCGCCAAGCAAGAACTGTTCGAATCGAACGCTGACAATTTCCAGTTCATCTACGGTACGCTTTCTTCCCAACTTTATCCTCTCTACCTGTCACGGTTCAACCCCTATCCGGGAGTATCCGTCACAATCGTGGATGTATTGAAAAAATACCAGGACAACCGCCTGTTTTTCTACTGCGAACCGACGAAAGCCCAAACAGCAGCAGGCGTGCCGGATAGCGAATGGGATGCTTATCAAGGGATCGATCCTTCAAGGATCTACAGCGAAATCATGGATTTGTACACTTCCGGGAATATCTCCAACATCAACTCCCGCTTTTGGGAAATCGAAACTTGCCAGCCCACTATCCAGCTGGGATATGCCGAGCTGAACTTCGTCCTGGCCGAAGCTTGCCTCAGAGGCTGGATCGACGGCGATGCCAACCGATATTACCATACGGGGATAGAAGCCAGCATGAAGTTCGCGGCTACCTACACGCCTGCCGCCTACCGCCACGGTCGGGAAATAACAGACGACTATATCCAATCCTTCCTGGCAAAACCGGAATTGCAGTTGGGCAAAAAAGCCGATACGTTCGAAAAGGATTTGGAAGAGGTACTGACTCAAAAATATCTGGACCTGTTCATGCACAACTCCTACACTTGCTATTACGATTACCGCAGGACCGGCTACCCCGTGCTACCTGTCAACCCGCAATCGAACATGAACACGAAACCGGACCAGATGCCGCTAAGATGGCGATACGAACAACGCGAATACGACTTCAACCGCGAAAACCTGGAAGAAGCGCTTCAACGTCAGTATGACGGCAAAGACGACTGGAACGACAAAATGTGGATCATCAAATAATCACCGTACAACAAATTCAACATGAAACAATTCATAATTTGGATCGGACTGATCGCTTTGCTTTGTACAAGTTGTACATCCAAACAGCAGCATGAATTGAGCGTCTTGCATCTGAACATCTGGATGGATGCGACAGTCGTCGATCATGGCTTCGATGCCGTAGTGGATGAGATCGTCCGGGTAGATCCGGATATCGTAATGTTCAGCGAAGCCGGCAACAGAGACGGGGTACTCATCGTACCCCGCTTCATCGAGGCTTTGCAGAAAAAAGGCAAGAACTATTTCGGAGAAAGCAGTTCGTTGGATGTCGCCCTTTTATCCAAATATCCGATATTAGAGCAAACGGAAAACATCCCGCATAAAGACCGTACCATCAGAACCCGGTTGGATGTAAAGGGAAAACAGGTGGTGGTCTACACCGGACACTTGGACTATACCCATTACGCCTGCTATCTGCCACGCGGCTATAACGGCGTGACTTGGAAAAAGATGGACGCACCGGTAACGGACGTTACGGAAATAGAGAAAGCCAACAACGAATCTTTGCGAGACGAATCAATCCGTCTCGTCATTGAGGACGCGAAAAAACAGCAGGCTGACTTCATCATCCTGGGCGGAGACTTCAACGAACCTTCCCACTTGGATTGGACGGAAGAGACAAAAGAGATGTGGGACCATAACGGGACAGTCGTCCATTGGGATTGCTCGACTTTGCTGTACGAAGCCGGATTCCGGGATGCCTACCGCACGAAATATCCCAACCCCGTCACTCATCCCGGCTTCACCTTCCCTTCGGACAATCCGGCCATGCCGGTCGAAAAGCTGACCTGGGCGCCTGATGCCGACGAACGGGACCGCATCGATTTTATCTATTACATACCAGCCGAAGGTTGGAAAGTAAACGATGCTGTTGTCGTAGGTCCAAAGTCCTCCATTGTCCGTAGCCAACGTGTCGAAGAGGACAGCCAAGACCTCTTTTCCACTCCAACCGGCACATGGCCGACGGACCACAAAGGGGTGTTGATTACGTTTGGATTCTAACTTCATGAAGAAGGTGTGTCAAAAGAAAATCCTGCTTACAATAGACATAATTTAGGCACGGATTTCACGGATTTACACGGATAAATTTATTATCTTTCCGTGTAATCCGCGTAATCCGTGCCTTAAAGATCGTGATAAAGGAGTTTTGGCACACCTCCTTCTTTTTTCTGGTCTAACCCAATGATTACTTCTTCGCCTTCGCCATATCCAACGCCGAAGTCGTCGTGTAATACTTCGCCAGCATATTAGGCACTTCCCAATCCGGCAATTTGCCGTCCTTCAGATATTCCAGGAAATGTTCCGTCACCTGGCCGAAATGAGCTTCATGGCCTACACGGTATTTTGCGGGGATTTCGACCTGCCATACGCCGTCGCCGACCTTATTCAGGGCCACACCCGGATATTCCTTAGAGACCTTTTCCATAGAAGCGGTCAAGTCCTTTTCGTAAGCGGCCAGATCCACGCCCTTCACTGCTTCGACAAACAGTTCAGGCTGGTAGTTCTGTTCCTTGCCCTGGCGAATGACCAGGTCGGCCTTGCTGCCTTTCATGACGGAGAAGTGGGTATCGCCGCCGCCTTCCGGGAAGGTATAATTCCAGATCACCGAAACCTTCGCTGTCACACCTTTGATCTTATACACGATATCACCGTTGCAATAGACTTTCAATGTATCGTTTTCGACATCTTTCTTCAAGAAATCGGGATAGGCTTCCGTCCCCGTCACCTGTTTGAATTCTTCCGGGCTGATGGAGGTAGTCCAACGGTTGGCATCTATCAGTTCGATATCTTTCTTATAGTCGATAACCTGCTCAGGGAAGGCTTCCCACTGAACCAGGTCGACCAGGTGAGTCGTCACGTCGACAATGCCTTCCCCCTGCTGAGTCACATCCAGATACCATACCGGACGAGTCAACGGCTTATTGTCGACCAGCTTAAACAGATGGTGCACACTCTCTTTCACGATAGCCGGTTCTTCGGGCGAGCCTTTCAACTGCTCGCCATAAACAGCCGGGATAGTGGAAAGTTCGCGCTGCAACATCGTAGTGATCTCATTCCGTTCGGTCATGATGTCATACAGCATGATGTTTTTCTGTTTGGCGATAGCGAAACATTCTTCCAGCAATTTAAAGCTCTGGCTGTTGATCGCCATCGGTTTGTCGGAAAGCACATTGATGCCGGCCTCAAGCGTTTTCTTGATGTATTCGGTCTTCTTGCCGTTGTTTCCAGCCTGGATCATCACGTTTCCCTTCTTCTCGGCCAACATTTTCTCCAGATAATCATCCCCCGTATAAACGATTTCATTCCAAGCCGTCGGATTCTCCGCACGCGTGTTAAATCCCTGGATACGCTTCAGGTGCTCATCCACGTCGAAACCGGTGGGTGCGTACACATGAACATCTTTGGAAACTTGCGGATACGACACTTTCTGCACTAATGCGGCATGGAAATGTCCGGGATCGAGCGTGATCAACTTCACTTCTCCCGGTGCGCCGGTAAAGCCTTCGGCAGCCTTCTCCTGCTTTGTGTTACAGGAAACTCCGACCAACAGAGCCGCCATGGAAAATACAAGATAGTTTTTCATACTATTATAATTAAATTATTGATAAGCATTTTTTTACATTAGGCTGTTTGCGGCAACAAAGATAATATAAAAACAAAAACATCATGCAGAAAAACATCAAACGTTTTCCCCCTTCTTCCTCTTCTCCCGTATGTACAGTTCCACCGCCTCATGTGCCAGGCGGCGGAACTCCTCTTCGCCGGCGAGGTTGTAAAGGAGGGCGGCGAGGCGGGCGTAGTAGCTCAGGCGGAGGTCGCCCCTTTTTTAATCGCACTGTAGCTGCGGCTACCGGCAGACAGTTCGCTTCTATAAAAACGTTCGGTTATCCGGTAATGTCTCATCAACTTTTCAACGAAAAGTCCCAACAGAGGGAATGTCAACACTGTTTTCACGTTATAAATATTTAATTATTGATATATACATTGACATACGTTCACAATGGCCCCGACATGGCGGGGACATCATGAACGGAAAAATATACAACTTTGCCAAAAGTTTCAGAGGCTACTCCGGACGCTCCGTTCCCAAGCAGCATATCTGAACATTGAACAAATTTAATAAAACATTTTACATGGAAAACACATTCCGCCCCTCGCGCTTCGTCTCGCTCCGTGCGACCGCACCGTCTCCCTGCACATGGGAAGAAATCGTACAAGAGCTGACCGGCGAGCGCCATGCCGCCGCCACCGCCCTGTTCCGCACGCTTGCGGCCGGCAAAGGGCAAGACGCCGAAACATCGAAACGGCAGCAAAGCCGGATCAAGCAGAACCAACCCGCCTTCGTCCCTTCCGTCCTCCTGGAGGGAGGACGCTCCTCGAAGCATATCAAAGGCTATCCGGGCTCCATCATGGTGGACATCGACGACATCCCCGAAGAGATCTTCGACAAGGTCCTCGAACAGGTGAGAGCCGACCCGCACTCGTTCCTTGCCTACAAGACCTTGTCCGGACGCGGCATACGCGTCATCGCATGGATGGAAGGCGAAGTGACAAAAGAGAACTTCCCCGCCGCCTGGCAGACGGTGAACGCCTACTACGCCCGGCTCACCGGCATCGCCATCGACCGACAGTGCAAGAACGCCACCCGCATGTCCGTGATCTGCCACGATCCCGACGCGCTCTACCGCCCCGACGCGGAACGGCTGGAGTTCGCACCCCAGCCCGACGCCAAGGGCGGAAAAGAACCGCCTCCCTCCGCAGGAAAAAAGCGCAGAGGGTGGAAAACCTCCGCCGCACAGGCCGAAAGCACCGTGCGCCGGCTTGTGGAGGAAGAGGGCGTACACTACGCAACCGGGAGCCACAACGACTACATCAGCCGGTGCCTCTACCTGATGAACCGTTTCGGCGTGCCGGAGGCCGAAGCCGAGGCGTGGGCCGCCGAGCTGTTCTCCGACTACGACACGGCCTCCGTCCGCTCCACCGCGAAGAGCTGCTACATGCTGACCGCCGAGCACGGCACGATGCGCCTCTCCGACCTCGCCTCACGCGACGGAAACGGGCGTCGACGCAAAGCCACGATCGAAGAGATGGAACGCTTCATCGCCGGCTACATGCAACTGCGGATGAACCAGCTGACGCACCAGCTCGAATACCGCCCCGTCACCGACGGCATCCCCGCGTCCGACGACTGGGCGCCCATGAACGACACGGTCGAGAACTCCCTTTGGTGCTCCATGCGCCGCGAAGGGCTGGAGGCGGACCTCTTCCATTTGCGCACGCTCCTGCTCTCCGACTTCGCGCCCCGCTACCACCCGCTGGAAGAGTTCCTCGAAAAGGCGGGACCGTGGGACGGCGTGACGGACCACATCGCCGACCTGGCCGCAATGGTACACACCGCCGACGGTTGCGACGCGCGTTTCGAGCTTTGTTTCCGCCGCTGGTTCGTCGGGATGGTCGCCGCCGCACTCGACCCGAAGGTGGTGAACCATGTCATACTCGTCCTGATCGGGCGGCAGGGATGCTTCAAGACGTCGTTCTTCCAGAACCTCCTGCCGCCTGTCCTCCGACGTTACTACACCTCCAAGACCAACTCGCAACGGCTCACGAAGGACGACCTCTTCACCATGACGGAGAACCTGCTCGTCAACTTCGAGGAGATCGACTCCATGCAGCGCAGCGAACTGAATCAGCTCAAGGCCATGACCACCACGCTCTACGTGAACGAACGCCCTGCCTACGGGCGCAACAAGGTGCACCTGCCGCACGTGGCCTCGTTCTGCGCGACGGGCAACAACCTCCAGTTCCTCACCGACGACACCGGCAACCGCCGCTGGCTGCCGTTCGAGGTCACGGCGATCGACAACCCCTGGACCGCCCATATTGACTACGAAGGGCTCTACGCGCAGGCGAAGCACCTGCTCGACACCGGCTTCTGCTACTGGTTCCAGGACCACGAGATCGAGGAGCTGAACCTCGCGAACCGCCGTTTCGAAACGCCCAACCCCGCACGCGAACTGATCCTGATGTACTACCGCCATCCCGTTGATTACGAAAAAGGGACTTACGTCACCGCCAGCCAGATCGTCGCCCGCTTCGGCGGCAGCATCCGGCTGAACTCGGTGCAGGTCGGAAGGGTTTTAAAAGAGCTTGGCTACACATACACACGGACCATGCATGGCAACATCTGGCTGGTCGTCGAACGCACGACGGACGAGATGAAAGGCATCCTTCCCGAACCGGGCAATTCAGACATACCCCCTATCGACCTATGATAGATGATAGATAAAATGCCCTTTTTGTAAAACTTTTCCGAGTTTGAATTAAGAAACGTCACCTTAAAGGCGGCGTTTTTTAATTCGTTTTCCATAAACTTTTACAGAAACAGGCTTTTATCTATCATCTATCATAGCAAAACACTGATAATCAGCAATAGCATTTTTCAACACCCTCTTTTAATTTATTTCATGCAATAGAGTTTTATCTTTCCGTGTAATCCGCGTAATCCGTGCCTTAAAGATCGTGATAAAGGAGTTTTGACACACCGCCAGAAAAGCTATGCTTCGGACTCCCTAACCCATAGCCTTAGCCACCCTAAAGCAATGGGTTACGGTTCGCCGAGCGCCCCGACGATCTCCCGTACCTGGGCAGGGGTGTAGGAACGCGAGCCGGGCAGCTTGCCAAGCTCGGCAAGGCGGGCGGCGAGGCCGGGGTAATGGTCGATCCACCCCACCAGCTTCCGGTAGGCGGCCTTGGGGGTCAGGCAGGGGTTGTAAAGTTGCGCCAGCTCCGTACGGCCGTAGCTGCGGATGCGGAAATCAGTCTGTTTTTCCATGTCTTCCTTGTTTGATTTATTCCTACGAATATACGAAAAAACAATGAATTACAAGCTGTTTCAGGTGATAAAAAATATAACATGCACCTTTCGCACCCCGTTTTTGCCCTATAATGCGCACCTTTCCGACAGAACTCCCCGTAACTCCCCTTTACGCGCAAAGGCGCCTGCCGGGGGTGCTATCTTTGTTGTACCGGAAAGGGAAGAAAGGCAGGGCAGCTTCCCGGAACGGTAATCGGTTTCTTTATTATCCACTTTAAAATCAAACAAACATGATTCGTTACAAGAAGTATCAGAACCAGACCAAGTCCACCCCGCTCAGCGGCAAGTGGCTGGCAAGGGCGGTGGCGGACGAGACGCTCGACACGCGTGCCTTGGCCGAACACATGGCCAAGCACAACACGCCGTATTCGCAAGGCGCGATCCACGGGGTCCTCAAGGACATGACCTCCTGCATCAAGGAGTTGCTGCTCGACGGCAAGAACGTGAAGCTGGACGACCTCGCCATCTTCGGCGTGGGGATCCGCGGAAAACCTGCCGAAACGTCGAAAGACTGGTCGGTCACGACCCACGTGGTCGGGCTGCGCCTCAAATGCCGCGCCACGGGGACACTCGCCATCAACCAGCTGAAACTCGAAGCGCAGCTAAAGGAGCTTTCGCCCTACGACGTCGAAGGTGAAAATACCGGCGGTGGCGGCGAGGAGGAGCGGCCGGGGGAACTGTAGGGAATTAAAAATTAATAATTAAAAATTAAAAAATTAAAGATTGTAAATTGTTATGGAAGAAAAGAACGAAAAAAAGTCTGTCTGGGGAGTCATCCTCAAAGTGATCATCGTCGTGGCTACGGCCATCGGTAGCGCTTTCGGCGTCACGGCTTGCATATAGGGACAGGGAGAGCCGCACATGAGACGCATCACGCTATTCATCATCCATTGCAGCGCCACGCGCTGCGGGCAGCCCTACTCGTTCGAGGATTGCCGCCGGGACCATATCAATGGCCGGCATTTCCGCGACATCGGCTACCACTACTACATCACACGCGACGGCCGGGTTCATCCCGGCCGGCCGCTCTCCCTGGAGGGGGCGCATTGCTTCGGCCACAACCGCCACAGCATCGGCATCTGCTACGAAGGGGGACTGGACGGCAACGGGCGCCCGGCAGACACCCGCACACCGGCCCAGAAGACAGCCCTGGCGCAGTTGCTGCAAGAGTTGGGCCGGCAATTCCCGGCAGCCCTCACCGTGGGACACCGCGATCTGAACCCCCAAAAGGCCTGCCCTTCATTCGACGCGGCGAAGGAATACAAAAAAGACGCACCCCGTGGGAGGCCCTGAAGCCTCCGCGGGAGTGCGTCTCGTTTACGCTGTTATTGTTGTTATGCGCGTTTTCTCACGTCATTTTCCGGCCGGAACTTCTTCACCGACTTTCAACGGGGTGATGTTGTTCTCGGCACCCGGATAGCCGATGTTCTGGTTGATAACGCCACCGGTATTGCTGGTGATGGAACCTTCCGGAACCGGCCAAAGGACATGGTGCGTGCTGAAGCGATATTCGGCATAGTTCGTCTTTATTCCCTTGTTATAGAAATTGCTTTTTGCCGAAACCCAATCGAAATAGAAGTTTACCCCTAAATCTTTGCAATTTACGCCTGTCCCTTCGGGGCCTGAAAAGTCATCCAGTTTATACACACGTCCGCCAAACACCTCACAAGGTTTACCTGTCAAGGCATAGATATACGAAATACGGGTCAATTCCGAATGACGGGCTTCTTCATAATACAATTCGCGGGCACGTTCGTCCAGAACAGCACCGATATTGACATCCGAAGCAGTCAACGGATCTGCGCCAGCACGTAGGCGGACGACATTCAGCATGTTAGCCGCTTCCTGTTTCATGTCTTTCCAATAATAACATTCGGCCAACATCAAATAGGCTTCTGCCGAGCGATAAATATACCAAGGAGTTTCACCCCCCTTACGGTCAGTCGTGACAGAAGGGTCAGGAACAAACAATTTATAATGCGGCCATTGATACCAGCAACGGATTGAATCTGAAACTGCCATGTTAACCGGTTTAACAGGATGCTTACCATACCATTCTGTTCCTTTAAGTGCAGGAGCATTGTAATAAAGGTCGAACACGCCTTTCCAGCTATCCCGGTTATATACCCCTCTCAGATCGTTTTTTTCCTTTTCAGTCCATATATCATATTGGAAATAGTTAGTCGGACGGCATGTCCCGATACCACGACCGACATTGGCATCATTGTCGAGTTCCGTATCTTTAGCATCCGAAGCCGGGGAAATAGCCATGCCCGTTTTGCCTTCAGGTGTCCTGATAGAGCCATTTGCCCAATAAGGAACGGCATTCCTCATAATTTCCATGCGAGCACGCCCTTCAACCTCCGGATAGGAAACGACATACAGGATGCCTTCCGTATTCGACATATCCAGTTTTGCCTCCACACTGTGCAAGTCGTGCATCAGGTTCGTATTGGGCTTCGTTTTGTTTGTCGTAAAACGTTCAGTCATCAACGGATTAGCTGCAATAACTTCCTTTCCGACCTCGATCGCCCTGTCAAAATGTCCCAAAGACATGCAGACTTTCATCAACAGAAAACCACATGCCCATTTGTTAGGTTTTCCCCGGTCCACTTTTTCCGGAACCCACTGGTAAGCAAACTCCAGATCCTTCTCTGTCTGTTCCAGGATGCTCCATCTGTCATAGGTATAGAAATCGATTTTGGGTGTTTCTATTTCCTGGCTGATGTAAGGCACGTCCCCGAACTGATGCGTCAACTTATAATAACGATATGCACGCTGAAAATAAGCAGCGCCTCTTACCTCATTTTCTTCAGCTTCATTTTTAAAAGTCGCATTTTTCATTCGGTTTAAAGTGATGTTGGCATATTTGATCCCCTTAAAACCTTCATCCCAATACCATTGGACCCTGTTCTTATTGACATCACTGGCTGTACGGCTCGGCAACAAGTCAGCGTCCATATCCATCAAGGGACCCGATTTATCCGTCATCCCGTTGACAGCAATATCTGAAGTAAACATTTCCGTCAGAATAGGAGCGCCGTCTCCAAAATACTCATGACGCATATTTCGTTCACATGCGACCAATGAGGCATACAATCCGGCCGCATCCACGTATGTGTTTTCCGGCGTATAGATAGACAGCGGTTTCGGTTCCAACCAGCTGTCGCTACAAGAATTCAACAAAGGCAATCCAGCGACTGCCAAAACAAGACACTTCTTTATATGTTTCATCGTTTAATCCCCTCTTTTATAAAGTAAAATTCACACCAATATTGAATGTTCTCGGAACCCATCGGTCACTCTTATCCGGATCTTCTTCAGGATCCCTGAACGTATATCCGGACAATACGAACGGATTGCGGACACTTACAGACAAACGCATGTTCTGTACGGAAACCTTCTTCAGGAAATTTTTCGGGACACTGTAGGAAAGCGTGATATTTTCCATACGGACAAAAGACTTGTTCACATAATGGTTGCCCAGGTTCTTTGATCCCAACCGGCCGAATTCATTTGTAGGGTTATCAATCGTCCAACGTTCGATATCCAAAGCACTGTGGCGGTCAGCCAAATCAATGGCATTGGCGGCCGGATTGAATGTCCCGTATTTTCCTATATGAGAATACATCATGAAAGACAAAGAGAAGTCTTTATAAGAAAATTCATTTCTCCATGACAGGTAGAAACGAGGAGTCTTGTATTTCTGGAATATTTTATCCTCATCATTCAATACGCCGTCACCATTCTGGTCGACATATTTAAAATCGCCCGGCTTATTCCCATACTTAGCAGCTTCTTCCTCTTCTCCCAACTGCCATACGCCATCGCCTTCGTAATCCCAGATCTGGTCAGGATCATGGCCGATAAACCATTTGTTCTTATAGTCGTCGGATTCCTTCTGACCGATTACATTGCCGTTTTCATCTTTTACATCTTCCATATCGCCATAAAGATGTTTGATCTTACGACGGTTGAAAGAAAAAGTAACGCTCGAATTCCAGTTGAAATCCTTTCTGCTCAGCACATCTCCATTCAGAGACAATTCGAAACCACGGTTCGTCAAGGCGCCTAAGTTCGCTTTTACATCGGAAAAGCCGGTAATGTCAGGTAAAGAGCGTTTTACCAACAGGTCGTTCGTCTCAGACATATAGGTTTCCATGGAACCTCTCAATCGGTCATTGAACAAAGAAAAGTCCAAACCGATATTATAAGAACCTGTACGTTCCCACTTTAAAGCGGAATTACCCATATGGTTTACATAAACCTGGGAGGTGACATACACATTGCCGTTCTGATCAATATACGGACTCAAAGAAGAGTTCAACCATGCCAACGCTTCATACTGCCCGATATCACGGTTACCGTTCTGCCCCCATGAAAAACGGAGCTTACCATAGTTCAACCAATCGCTTGCCGGTTCCATGAACTTCTCGGAAGTAAATACCCATCCTAAAGCTACTGCCGGGAAGGCTGCACGCGGATTCATCATGCCAAAGGCAGAGTAGCCGTCACGGCGGACAGATGCCGTTATCATATACTTTTCCTTATAAGAATAATATAAACGCCCCATCAAGGCATCACCCGTTCTATATGTGTCCTGATTTCTGCCTTCATCCCTCAAAAACGACAGGACGGTTCCGGCTCCCATGTTATGGTATCCCAACTGATCGCTTGGAGAAAAATTTTGGGAACTTATAAAAGTATCCCAGTATTGGCCTTTTTCAGCATTCGCCAACAGCGTCACTTCAAAATTGTGCCCTCCGTTGAATTGACGTTTCCAACGGATAATATTATCCAAAAGCCAGTTGAATGTTTTCGAATTCCTGCGCTCTGCATATCCGCCTTTTCCGGCCCATTCCGGATGTTCGGCTGATTCATGTTTCATGAATTCATACCATTTATACTTCGGGGTAAAGTTCATCTGGTATTCAATTCCGAACGGAAGTTTTACTATCGCATAAATATTAGCATTCAACGCATGCTCTATTTCGCGCTTGTCGCGATACAAATTATCGAAGAATGGGTTCTTCGTATTGTTGTCGCCTGAAGGATACATCCGATACGGGCTCTCCGGATCATCGATATCATTTGTAGTATAAGGCGAATTATTTGTACGCTGCCCGACATCTGCCGCTTGTGCTCCTTTATCCTTGGTTGAGAACTGGGAAGTCAAACCGACAGTCAGGAAATCGGTAACTTTCGATTCCAGATTCAAACGCGTACGGAAGTTTTTGAAACGATCGCCCACCCGAATACCTTCACGGTCAGCATAACCTAAAGACCAATAATATGAAAAATCTTCTTTCTTATTTGAAATACTGGCCGTATAATCCTGTTGCAAAGCTGTTTGAAAAACAATATCATCCCAATTGGTTTCAATGCCATTCAAATAGTTTTCGATTTCGATTGTCTTTAACTCCAACCGACCCAACCAAGTTGTCAACATATCCTGATCCGATGGCAAAGTAGTCACAGGAGTAGCTTGGTCATAATTATACCAAGTCAACGGATCGACCCCAATTCCGCTTAATTGGCGTGGATCTGTAAATTTTCCAGGTACTTTCGCCAATTCTCCAGGTGTCAACTTTCCTTCCTCATAATCTTTTCGAAATTGAATAAACCCTGCACCATCCAACGCAGACGGGATTCGTGAAGGCTGTGCAAAACCGACGTTTGCATTGAAAGAGACAACAGGTTTGCCCGTTTTTCCTTTTTTAGTCGTAATGGCGACTACCCCATTCGCTGCTTTCGCTCCGTAAACAGCGACGGAGCTTGCATCCTTCAACACATCGACAGATTGAATATCCATCGGGTTGATATCAGACAAATCACCGTCATAAATAACACCGTCCAAAACCAACAAAGGAGAAGAACCGGCCGTCAGTGTATTTTTCCCACGTACCTGCAAATCTGCCGTACCGGCAGCATCAGTAGAAAGACCGATTGAAAGCCCCGAGGCACTTGCGCGAAGAAGATCCTGGACGGAACGTGGACTTTCTTTTTCCATACTTTCAGCTTTTACTGTCGAGATCGCCCCCGTCAAGTCTTTCTTCTTGGCCGTGCCGTAACCGATCACAACCACTTCTTCCAGCTCTTCCGTGTCTTCTTTCATCGTCACGTTGAGCGTTTTCTGATTTCCGACCGGAATCTCCTGGGAGATATAACCGATATAAGAGAACACAAGGATGGTCTTGCCTCCTTTTACAGAAACACTGTATTTCCCATCCACATCCGTGATGGAACCATTGGTCGTCCCCTTTTCCATCACATTCACACCAATCAGAGGTTCACCCGACTGGTCTTTTACGACACCGGTGATTATCACATTCTGAGCAAAAGACTGGGTAACAAACAGCCCTAACAGAATTGAGATCAAACCGAATCGTAGCAAAAAATTCAATTTACACTTTTGCATTTTGATTTAGGTAATATATTAGACATAAAAAATCACAACAAAACATGATCATCAAGGCATTAAATGCCAAAAGGAAACCAAACTGAAATTTTCGAGAATAAAAACAAAGACATCATGATATTACATTTAATTCATACCGTAGTTCTTGGGGAACTGTGGTCAGATAAATCTTTTTTTTGTTCAAATAAAAATCTATAATTTGCAATTATTAGAAAAAGTGCGTATGTTTGCGGCCACAAAAACAAAAAAAATAGAGTGAGTGTTAATTTTTTATCTAACAAATACCACAGTTCCCCAAGAACTATAGAAGGATAAATGGTCGATAGCATTTTATACATTATATAAACAGTCATCTCTTCCGCATAACGGCGGATGTGAAGACTGACGTATTGTCACACTTCCTGCCACCTGAACTTTTCCAAACCGATCCTTGTTACTTTGGCATACGATTTGTAGAATAGTTAATGCAACTCGAAAGAGAAAAGCAAATACAGGAAAATAATAACAATTAAAATAGTAGAAAATTATGGGAAAAATTATCGGTATCGACTTAGGAACAACCAATTCTTGTGTTGCCGTACTCGAAGGCAACGAACCGGTTGTAATTGCAAACAGTGAAGGTAAAAGAACAACACCTTCAATCGTTGCTTTTATTGAAGGCGGCGAACGAAAGGTCGGTGACCCTGCAAAACGTCAGGCTATCACAAACCCGGAAAAAACAATATTTTCTATCAAACGTTTCATGGGTGAAACCTATGATCAGGTTCAAAAAGAAATCAGTCGAGTGCCTTATAAGGTGGTGCGTGGCGACAACAATACACCGCGTGTCGACATTGAGGGACGCCTCTATACTCCTCAGGAAATTTCGGCTATGGTGCTTCAGAAGATGAAGAAAACGGCTGAAGACTACTTAGGACAGGAAGTGACGGAAGCCGTCATCACCGTTCCGGCATACTTTAGCGACGCACAGCGACAGGCTACTAAGGAAGCCGGTGAAATCGCAGGCTTGAACGTCCGCCGTATCGTAAACGAACCGACTGCCGCTTCTTTGGCTTACGGTCTGGACAAGACGAACAAAGACATGAAGATCGCCGTATTCGACTTGGGTGGCGGTACATTCGATATTTCTATACTGGAACTGGGTGACGGTGTGTTTGAAGTGAAATCGACAAACGGTGATACTCACTTGGGTGGCGATGACTTCGACCATGTGATCATCGACTGGTTGGCAGAAGAATTCCTGCGCGAAGAAGGCGTCGACCTGCGCAAGGACCCGATGGCTTTGCAACGTTTGAAAGAAGCTGCCGAAAAAGCCAAGATCGAATTGTCAAGCACGACAAGCACGGAAATCAACCTGCCGTATATCATGCCGGTAAACGGTGTTCCCAAGCACTTGGTCAAGACACTGACACGTGCTAAATTCGAACAGCTGGCAGACAGCCTGATCCAGGCTTGCGTCGAACCGTGCCGTCAGGCTTTGAAAGATGCCGGCCTGAGCACTTCCGACATCGACGAAGTCATCCTGGTAGGTGGTTCGACACGTATTCCGGCCGTACAGGCTATCGTTGAGAAATTCTTCGGCAAGGCTCCGTCCAAAGGCGTCAATCCGGACGAAGTGGTAGCTGTAGGTGCCGCTATCCAGGGGGGTGTATTGACAGGCGAAGTAAAAGACGTTCTGCTGCTCGATGTGACCCCGTTGTCATTAGGTATCGAAACTATGGGTGGCGTAATGACCAAACTGATCGAGGCCAATACGACTATTCCGACCAAGAAGTCCGAAACATTTACAACTGCCGTTGACAACCAGCCTTCTGTAGAAATCCACGTATTGCAGGGCGAACGTTCACTGGCTAAAGACAACAAATCGATCGGCCGCTTCCACCTCGACGGAATTCCTGCCGCACAGCGTGGCGTTCCACAGATCGAAGTCACTTTCGATATCGATGCAAACGGTATCCTCAACGTATCAGCCAAAGATAAGGGCACAGGCAAAGTGCAGAGTATCCGTATCGAAGCTTCCAGCGGTTTGAGCGACGACGAAGTAAAACGCATGAAAGAAGAAGCTCAGGCAAACGCCGAAGCCGATAAGAAGGAAAAAGAACGTATCGACAAACTGAACCAGGCCGACAGCATGATCTTCCAGACGGAAAAACAGTTGAAAGATCTGGGCGACAAACTTCCGGCCGACAAGAAGGCTCCTATCGAAACAGCCCTGAACAAGTTGAAAGAAGCCCACAAGGCCCAGGATATCGCCGGCATCGATGCCGCCACGGCCGAACTGAACACCGTATTCCAGGCTGCAAGCCAGGAAATGTACAACGCCCAGAACGCCCAGGGTGGCGCACAACCGGGTCCCGACTTCGGCCAACAAGCCGGAAGCAACGCCGGAAACAGCAACAAGCAGGATGGCGGTGTGACGGATGTTGATTTCGAGGAAGTCAAATGATTCCGATAAGGATACAGATAATAAACAATAAGCAAAAGCGTGCAGCTCAATGAGTTGCACGCTTTTTGCGTTTATGGGGTTCATGGTTGCTATGTGTTTTCTATGGGCTTTTTTATCTCTTATTTGCGACATGTTTGCGACACGTCTTATTTGGCGATAAGGTACAACTTAAATTGATATAAACCATTTAAAACGAGAAGAATATGCCAAGATGAAATTACACTATTCAAAGAAGTTGTGAGGAGTGCGGTAAAATCTTTACTCCTCCCACATTAGTGTCGAAGTATTGTTGTCCGACTTGTTCCAAGAGAGCGTATAAGAAAAGACAAGTCGCAAAAGAGAAAGAAGCGATACGCCAAGCACTGATTAGACGAATACCATCCTGCAAGGGGTATCTAACCGTAAAAGAGGCTATGTTGATTTACGGCATTAGTAAAGATGTACTTTATCGTATGATACGGCAAGGATTGATACCGTCATACAATTTTGGCCAGCGTCTGATACGCCTTAGTCGGCAGTATATGGATGAACATTTCAAAACAAAGGCAGGGAGTAGAAAGAGAAAAAAGGAAGCATTGTCCTTTGAACCCAAAGATTGTTATACCATCGGAGAGATCGCAAAGAAGTTCCATATCAATGATAGCAGTGTATTTAAACACATACGCCGTCATTCTATTCCTACACGCCAAATCGGCAACTATGTTTATGTTCCCAAATCTGAAATTGATAAATTATATAAGTCGTTATGAAGAAAGCATTACCTAATACCAAAGTGACCGTCAAGCTCAGAAGGTCGAATTATAAAGAAGAGTGGTTTCTGATTATAGAATCATACCCAGTTTATAAGCGAGGTTCAACTCGGGCAAGCCGTGTGGTGGAATCCCTTAACCGGACTATATCCACGCCTGTTTGGGACAAATCGTCCATTGCACGTATTTTGCCTCAAAGGTCAGGGTATAGATATGCGCTTTAATCGTGTTGATAATTCTGATAAGATTCGTGGTATATCATTTTGTCAAGATGGGTATAGTGTGGCTGGTTCCAAACTTGACCGCGATTTGAGTTTTAACAGCCTTTGCGTTACATTGGGCAATGTAACTGCGGAACTGATTATTCAACCTCATCAAGCCATAATCTCCGGTGGAGGTGGAGGAACAAGTAATGAACAGGGATGGCGAGACGATAAAGACAAGGATAACCAAAGATACGAACCTTTTTATAAACCCTCAAAACGTAGAAGATAATGAAAGAAGATGTAGTGGCAGCCAATCTTGCGAATTTGCGCCAAAGTATCAATGAATTGAAAGAGAGTATTGAAAAACAGAACGCTACTGTTCCTAAATCGGGACAGACTGTGAATTTGGGATTTGACGAGAAGACCATCTATAATGGAGTGGCTAAGACCTTCTGCGCTTGTTGGAATGATGCGCTGTCGGTAGTCAAGAAGCACGTTTGGAAACAACAGCCGGACACATTGCCATTTTCATTATGGTTTCCAAAACTTGTTGAACTGTTTAAGCAAAAGTCCAAACTTCTTGAATATCTTTACAGGCACGTTTGTGATTACAATGTTAATCGTATGACCATTGAAGCAAATACTGAGTGCATATTGAAACGGCAGAATGAGATTTTGGCAAAAATTCATGAGTTGAAAAGCCCTGTAACCATTATTTCACCCAATATCAATGGAATGTTTATACGGGGTTATCATATAAAACTCCGATATGTTGTAGCCTTTATTGTCGCTATTGTTACGTGGGCGGTTGCTGCTTCTGTTAGTAGTATGAGGTATAAGGAAGAGGGCTTTGCGTATTATTCGATGTTTCGGGCAATAAAAGAACAGCATCAGAACCTGATAGAAAAAACGGGGATAAATCAAAGATAAATATGGAATAACTTTTTTTGGGGGAATCATTCGTGGTTCATACTATTGTTTTTCCTTTCATAAACCACTTCTGACTCAGCCACCATGAGTGTATCATCTGTATCAGTCAGTTCGTATGCCTTGATTTTCCTATCTTCAAGAAAGATATGATTTAGTGTATAAGCTAATGACTCAAGCGTTTGCAAGCGGAGTTTAGGTTTTAATTGACACTCCCAAATTGTGATACAATGCCAGCCCATAGCAGCAAGCTGGCATTGTTCTTTTTTATCTCGTTCCTTATTCCTTTCTATCTTGTTTGACCAAAAATCAATGTTGGTTTTAGGCAGACGAAAGTATTTGCAGTTTTCATGACCATGCCAAAAACAGCCGTTCACAAAAATGACAGTTCTGTATTTGCGAAGCACCAAATCAGGATGACCAGGAAGGCGTGGATGGTTTAGCCGATAGCGGAAGCCACGGCTAAAAAGGAACTTCCGAACCAGTAATTCTGGTTTAGTGTCCCTCCCTTTTATAGCGGACATACAACGGTGACGTTGTTCTTTGGTTAGTCTATCCATATAGTTTTATGGTTTAACACATTCCTGTATAGGATTAGATGTTTCAAGATTGCATACAATTGTAAAGTAAATCAGAACGATGCGAAATCTTTGTTTTTGTAAATTTAATGATTTAATCCCTTAGGATGTTTTTTCGTTTTCTATCAAGTACAAACGAATTTCCATATCTCTATTAAAGATGGATTGCATAACATTGTCCAATTCATCCACAAAATTAATCCAACATTCAGAATGGAATATAGACTCAATAACATGAATTATATTATGTAGTTCATTAAGCAATGGAACATCATCTAATTCTAACAATTTGTTTCTTAACAGACCAATCATTGATTTGTGTTTCTTAAATTCGGTAAGGCATTTTTCTATATATATATTGATTACATGTAGTCCCAATTCATCTGTCTTTAAAACAGCATGTTTCATCTTTATTATTTGATGTCCAATGAACAGAATACTAGTAGCAAGAGACATTATATCCTCATAATTTAAAAGCTTTGCATCAACAGTTTCTTGTTTCTCGGAGATAAAAATAGGATATAATGAATTGTTGTTTTCTTTAGTGCCCAATAAATGTCGTACATTATAATTGCGAACCATAGATGAAACTCTATGCTTATTACCGTTTTTGTCAATATACAGTGATTGTACTGATATTGTTATGATCGATTGTCTTAGAATATATTCCTGACTTGTATAAATATCATATTTCCCAAGTATATTTGTCAGAATATCATCAATATGCATGTAAGCTCTATTATATTCTTCAATGTCGTAGAATTCAATTACTATATTGAGATTTTGTTTCTCTCTATTTATAATACAATTTATTCCTTCATCAAAAAAATCATTTCTAATGCTATTTGCTATTTTTTGAGGTAAATTGGTCTCCAATTGTTTATATCTTGCCATCTGAGATGCTATAGTTACGTTGGTGATATTACGACACAGTGTTTCCCAAAGAACCCATAATGATAGAATTGAGTTGTATTCTTTTTTGTCCAATAATTCAATATTTTGTTTATCAGAAATATAATCCAACAATTGTTCCTTGAATTTCGTTTGCATTACCTTTATTGCGATCAATGCTTCGAATAAACAAGCCTTTGACTGCATTCTATTATTATCTTTTTGTGATAAAACAGTAGGGAATTGGTGATAGAATCCTAAAAGATTTGATAAATAATTATTGATAGATTTAACAAATGCATCCCATGAGCTGTTTTTCCCACAATCGGAACTGTCTGTTATTCCATAACCAAATTCATTGGAATTGACAAAAGTTAATTCAGGAATTTCTTTACTCGTAGAAGATATACATAAATCGTATGCTTCTTTTATTTCTTTCAAATTAAATACACCCTTTTTAAAAAAGGTGGAGAATGCATTAGTCAACCGCTGGTTTGCAGTTGCAATTTCTTTTCGTATGGATATGAGTTTTGATGCATAATCTTTTTTATTAGGTATGCCGATTTTATTCTTATATTGATTAACAATGCATGCCCTTATTTCATACATAGCATCTATTGGAAGATTTGATTTTTGAATATTTTTCTCTGAATCAATAATCATATTTGATAAATCATCTTTGCCAAATTTTACATGATAGTTTTCCTTTTCAGGGAATGCTTTTCTTAACAGATTTATAATTTTGACTAGATGAGAATTTGTTGAATTGTCTTTTATCTGCTGATTTGGTGAATAATCATGTCCTCCAATGTAATCAAGATAGCAGGTTGCTTCAATACTGCTGTCTGAAATATTGAAATTGGTTATCAATTGTTCTATTCTAAGTTTTTTAACAAAGGTATTTTCAAGAGTTTTCCAACAATCTTTCTTTATCTCTGATGACTTCAAACCAAGAAGTATGGATGAGATTTCATCTGTAGTTAAAGGTGCTAATTCAAGTTCTCCTTTTAAATTAATACATGGAGAGGAATGTCCTAAACTTATGCGGTATAATGCATCTGATAAGGTTACCCAATCAGAACTAGAAGAACAAGAGACAGTAAGTTCATTACTGATAAATTTATTTAGAAGACAGAATATCTGATACTGAGAAGGGAATGAATTAACTATATCAGAAACATCAGGTACATTAGGAAAGTTATTTAACAAATCATGCAAACTTTGCCTAATGTTAATTTCTGTGAGATTTATAGGCAAATGGTATTCCCAAAAAGAACCACTCTTCTCTTTGAGTTGATCTATTAAATGACGGTTTTCATAGATATACTCTTCTGTTCCCTTCCATATTAGTGCACGAATAATGCCAGCAAACAAGTTTGCCGGGAGTATAGATTCACTAAAAGCAGAAGAGATTAATTGGTTTGTACTCATTCCTTCCCTATAGAGATTGAGCAAATACAAATGAGCATCAGTTATTTCTAATTTATAATAAAGAGACAATGCATTTTTTATTATTGCACAGCTATCGTTTCTGTATATTGACTCTATCAATATTTTAGTTCTTATTGGGTGAACTTCGGATAAAATTCCATTAGTATTTTCAACAAAAAATTCACCGTTATATTTTTTGATAGCGTGTTGGACATTAGAATATGAACCATTTCCGAGTAACGCCTTGGAGTTTCTATTTATATTGCCGCCGAGATAATTTGCGGTGACAATTTTTTCAAAAATGGACATTTCATATGGTAGTAATGTCTCCCATTGTGATATAAGTTTGTCTTTCAATGCTTGACCTTGAGTTATGAAATAAACAAATTCAAGTAATGGAACATTGTTACCAAGTCTATCCCAAGAAGATTCAAAATCAGCAGTTACCTGATGATTTCGATGGTGCAATGCATCATAAATGAGTTTTGCTTCTTCCTTAGTTAATACTAGTTCAATATCTTTGTACATAACTTCACTCCCCAATTTAGAGCGATATTGATTCCAATCTTCATTTCTGAGTGAAATTAAACAACATACATTTTTTATCATGCTAAATGCTTTAACTAACAGAATCCAAGAATCATCAGATGGCTTAGCATCGAAAAACAACATTATAGGGACTGTTATCCCGGTACATAACTCTATTAAAGTCGCTTGTAAATTTGATAAATTATTTTTGTCGCAGGAAGTTATTTCATATGCTAATGCGCAGTTATCTTTAATATAACGATAGGCCAAAGTACTTTTCCCCTGTCCTGAAGCCCCATGAATGATAACAACATTTTTTTCTTTGAATGCATTATGTATTGCAATATTTTTTTCAGGTCTAATTATATCTAAATTATTGGCAATGTGATTTGATGATACAGAAACGCCAGAATAAAATTGTTGCTTCAGGATGTCTGTGTCAATATGAAGAGACTGCTCAAATAGAGGGATCACACGAATACCAAATTCACTCAATGCGGTCTTCTGCCTGTTTTCAAAAGTTTGATAGCATTGTAACTCTCTTATAAATTCTTCATAAGTAAAATCGTGATGTTTTTCGGCTTTATCGCTTACCCATTGGAGCATGTATTTGATTTCTTTTTCGGGATTGAATATTGGAAATTGTTTCTTCAATTTCCCGATGATTTCACTATATAAAGTATCTTCATTAACAATATTTACTTCATATTGTGATGACAAAAGTTTGGCATATTTCTTTAGTTCTTTATTCTGAGAAAGAAATTCATATAGAAAAGGTGCATTTTGAAGATAATTACTCACTTCTCCAAATGAGATAAAACGTATGCATGCATGCCTGTCTCTTGATAGAGTCTGGATAGCACGCTTAAAAAAAGATGTTGTACCAGCAGGTGAAGCTAAATCGGATGGCTGAATTTTTTTATTATAATTCTTTATTTGAATGGTTTCAATAACTCGACCATTCTTTTTGATGTCTAAATCCTCAATACCTTCAGGAACATAAAGCAAATTAGAATCGCAATCGTTTATTACTCTGTGTATTGTATATAGAAATTGAGTTCTAAATCCTCTTATTGTGTCACTTACTGCCATAACTTTATTTGATAAATTACAATCCTTTATCCATTATAACTTTCTTATCCAACTCTTCAAAGGTCGTATCAATAAACGTGTAGTTTATCATCTTGCTTGTATTGATGGGCTGAATGTTAGCATATTGTTTGCGGAAGTATCGCAGTTCAAAAGCGAGACGAAGGTCGTTAATTCCTTCCTCTCCCTCTATTTGCTTCACCTCTTTTGATGTGATAGTTCTAACTCCTACTATCTCATATATATCACGAATCCCTTCTCCTTTAAAATAGGGCATGAAATAATGTAGGTTTTGCAGAGCAATTGTCGTTGGGAAATGACTACCTGTGTAGTAGAGGGTGGCATTGCCATCCTTGAAACTTTGTAGATAGCCTTTTCGACTACTGTTAATCACTAATCCAATGAGTACACGATTACCGACTTCTACGAATGCACCCTTTTGTGGTATCACTTTCGATACGATTTCGTGCGACTTGTTTTGGATAAGTTCTTCAATGAATTGTTCCAGAAGTAATCGGTTATGAGTGTCTTTTGGACGGAGTGGGAATGCTCCAATATTTACCTCATCAATGGTTTTACGGAACTTGGATACGGCAACATCTGCCGGTTCACCATCACCTGGGAACAGAATGTAGCCGCCTATGACCTCTTTTTTCAAAGCATCCGATTGGTGGTCTTTATAATAGATGGCATCGCGGTAACGGTGCATTTGGTTGATGGCATCTTCCGGTGGAACATCAACACCATTTTTGTTCTTCCCGTCAATACGGTATTTCGCATCAAAGAGATAGGTCATCTTCATTCCTTGTTGCAAATCGTTCTTGGCGAGTTGCAGTACAATATCCGGCTTTTGGGGTACGGTTGGTACTACCAAATCCTTTATGCCCACAGAACTGCTTTTGTGCTCCGAACTCTTGGAATTGTAAATAAGTTCAGCCAGTTCCACATTATCTTTCTTAAAAAGAATACGCGAATGTTCTCCTTTGCCTAAATCCCATGTAAACAGACCATTCATTTCCATACGGTTTCTATGGTCTATATCTTCATCAGATAAGTGCAGTTTTTCTTTTACTATATGGCTTACTTCTATGAAACACCAGATTTCATAAAGCGTTGCAATATCTTTGGTTTGCAAGCGATATATGCCATCATTCAGTGAATAGGAGCGTTGGAGTAGGCTCCATGTACGATATACTTGACTATATCCGGTAGCCTTTTGTAAAACTAAACTTTCTTGATTCATTCCTTTGTAGTTTCCTACAGTGCGGAAAAAGGAATTTCGTTGCAGATGTTTAAGTGCTGTTAATGTGGTTTGCATATCGTCCTTCATCACATCGGAAGCATTTTTCACAGCTTCTATACGCTTTTTCAAGATTTCATATTTGTCAGTAATTTGTCCAAGTGCAAATTTCAGAAACCTGTTTTCCTGTGTATCATTTGTCCATACATGTTCCTCTACACGGTATAAATGAGAGCAGTCATTTCTGTGTTCTGCCAATTCGTTTTCTATGTAAGAGGGAATAAATGTCAGCTTGTCAGCACGTTTGTAAGCATCCTTCCCATGTAGCCGATGCCGTGGGCGGTCAATGATATTTTTACAAGCCTTTATGAATTTCTGTTGTTCATTGGCAAATACGCTCCACCAGATTATTTCTGGGGTATCTCCGTTCGTATCGGGCGAAAAGCCATGAAAGGTTCTTCGCATATAATCAAGTGAAAGCATCCTGTACTCCTGTTCGATATCCTCGATAATGGTTTTCCAATGCTCGTGATAGTTGAGCTTTGTGCTTAACACTTCAAAAGAGAAAACAAACCTACGGATCTCTGTCCCTACTTGATATATGAACTGTATTTCACTGCGCCCAACCTCATTCCCATAGTTCAAGAAACCGGCTAATATCTGTCTGCGAAAAGTAAATTTCTCATTTTCATTTTGAAGAATGGAACCGAACTGTGCTTTTTTCACATAGTCCTTGAATTCAATCCAAATAGGATAATCGACATTATCAAAAAACACGGCAGGGGCTTGTTGGTTGTCCTCAATCGCAACTCTTTCTCCGATACGGTTGCTTAAAGTAACAGATGCCACTCCCTCCGACCAAGAGTAAGTAGAGTATAAACCTTCTTCTCCCACATTGCTCTTAGCCTTGCGCCAAATGTCATCGAACTTTGTACATTCGACAATCATTTCAAAATCCTGATGCTTTATGGTAAGCAGTTCCATCGTCCTTTGCGAATATCTGATTGTTTTTAGCTCCAGAAACTTGTATAGCCGGATGATAACCGTTCTTGCATCTCTTTCAGTTTGACTATGGAAACGGATTCTATTTTCTTATCTTCTCCGGTCAATGCCAACAGTTGCGCTTCGATAGTGGTAATCAACTTTTCAAGAAGTGAGTGCTTGACTTTTGTGTCGTCTCCTTCAATATGCGACAGTATTTTCATGCTTGTTATTTCATCCAATGCTGTTGCTATAACTTCATCCTCACTGAACTCATTTCCGTTTTCATCCATGTTGTATGGCAAATTGTTTACCACATAAAGTAAAAATTCGTTTCGCGTGCGGTAGGCGATTTTGAATGGTGTGCCATTAAGGACATCATTCACGGCTTGCAAATAGGTTAGTGCCTTGTTGCAAACATCTTCGTTCTCTGCATATACATCTACACCTTCTACGGCTGTACCGATAAGCATATCGCTATTCAGTTTACCAATGCGTTCATATTTGCTGTCCAATCCGGCATACAAATCCACTTCATTCATTTCTATGGTCATGGCACGATCAAGTACCTTTCGGGAGAAAGAGAAGGTTGTCTCGTCCATATTTACCGTACCCACAACAATAAGATTTTGTGGGATGGTGATGCCTTCTTCCAAAAAGCGACTCCTTAATGCTTCATTGTTTCTTGTCAGTTCGGCAGTCAATACCCGATACCAATCTTCCATACTTTTCTTTAAGATGGGATCTGTGGAAATTGTACTATCTTCATTACTTTTGCGAGATTCTATTACGCTAAGAAATTCAGCAAAGTATTGTTCTACAGGAGCAAGATTCATTTCATCCAGACAAAGGAAGTAAGGTACATCTAAGTTTTCCCAAGCTTGTGTGATAAATCTTAAGAAATCACCAATCACATATATGGGGCTTCCACTGACACGACTCACATATCCCATGAGTTCGGTCGAATCGTGCCAATTAGGTTTTACTTGAATTATCTCGAAATTTTTAGGTTTCTGAGCTTTGTATTCAGCGGAATTTTCGTCCCAACACGCACGGGCAAGTTCACGAACAATGCGACTTTTGCCTGTACCGGAAATGCCAGCAAGCAAAAGGAAGGGCTTGGTCTTGATGGCGGTTATATAGGAACGGAATTTCATGTTAACAATGGTTTCTTCATTTATATTCTTTGCCATAACAGGCTTTTTTGAATATGTTACTTCTTTATATTCTTGATAAATTTCAAGATATAAATTTAAAAGTTTAAGACCTTTTTCTTCATCTTCTATATTCCACAATGTATAATAAATGGCTCCAGCTCTATATCTTTCATCCGTAACATTCGCATTCCCATCTTGCTTGAGAAATTCGTTTTTTTGATTTAGGATGCCTCTGATAAGTTGAGTGTTTTTAGTAATATCTCTTATTCCCAGCCTTGGCCCGAACAGACCAGGCACAGTTGTTCCTTGGTTTAGAGTCAAATAAACTTGTTTATAATCTGATGAAAATAAAAACACCAGATATACACCTTCACGGGTGGAATTAGTTATATCCTTATCCATAATAGCAATCCAAGGCGTTTTTGTAGCTCTTCCTACTCCTACAGATCCCTTTATTGTATAACGGACTGAAACATTGCCTAAAAATTTATTGAATGCTGAGGGAAGTTGATGACATATTACATCTGTAGCCTCCCTATTTATATCAGAAGTCTTTTCTGCGTTTTTAAAAGAATCCGCTTTTGCAAATACTTTGCGAAAAAGGATATTTATATCTTTTATTATCATAAACTCTTTCTATGAATACTTAAATTATTCTCTGTGATATACTAAAAATAGATTCTTAAAATGTAGAAGTTATAGAGATATTATTTGATTGACCAAAGTAAATCTTTCACATCCACTTCTAAACATTCTGCAATCTTAACTAATGTCTCCAAATTCGGTTGCATGGTATTTGTACACCATTTTGAAATAGTTCCCGGATCTTTTCCTAACTGTTCTGCTAACCATTTATTGGTGCGTTTCTTTTCGGCTAAAACCACCTTCAAGCGATTTATGTCTTTATTCATATGTTCTATGATATATTTAATGAACAAAGGTAATCATTAAAATATAAACTCAGTTCAAATTATAATGATTTTCTAATAAATATATGTCGAAAAACGACTTTATATTGAAATATATTTCAATGCATATATTAGGAAACTTACTTAGATTGATTTTCTTTCTCCCTTCTTTCCCTAACTTTCTCCAATCCCGGCATCTTTTTAGCCAATGCACTTTCTCCGGCAGGAAAATAGAGAGGAAAAACTTTATATAAGAAACTCACAATTTCACTACGGCTTTTATCCATATTGTAAAAAGCAGAGCAGACAAAGTACATTAGTTCTTGCTGACTACATGTTTCTTTGGGCTGTATGCTTATTGAGGGGGCAACTATCAAGTCATGTTCAGCAAATGATAAGGCACTGGCAAGAATAGCTTCCTGTTCTTCTTCGGTAAACATCTTTATTTTTCCAGCCAACCATTCAAGCTTTCTTTGCTGAAGTGCTTGTTGCTTTTCGTTTTGATGCTCCAATAGGATTGCTACATTTTCTTGTTGCTTTTCTGTCAAGGCGTTTTCTAATGCTTGGTTCTTTCGTTTAAGAACATTGAACTTCAGTAAAGCGGCAATATACATACAGAAATATCCTACTGCAATATCGAATATTAGGACAAGCAGATTATTGTTACTTGAATTTTGTGTGTCACCAGCCATATACTCACTAATAGGGATAACAGCAAATAGCATGATGATGGCTATTGCATAAAGTACCCTGTATCGCATCTTGTGGCTTACTTGCGGTAAAGAGGCAAACAAAAAGGCGATAATCAAAACGGCAATTATTGCACTGAATGGTATGAAAGATGTCTCCATAGTTTTATTGCTCAGTTTGAGGGTTAACAATAATGCGCCAATAGCCACCATGATCTGCTCCTTCACGAGACAAAATTCCCATAGAACGAAGCTTTGAAATATGTTTTTCTACGGCTCGGGAGCTTATTCCTATTTTATAGGCCATTGCTTCTGCAGACATTGATGGGTCGGAAATGACGAAATCAATAATCTTTTGTGCGGTTTTCCCAATGCTTTTAGATTTGTTTTTCGAATCTCCGAACTTTTTCTCCGAACCTTTTTGGATTATCTCCGAACCTTTCTCCGAACTTTCTTGCGTATCACCAAAGGTTTTCACCGAACTTTTGCTGTTTCCACCGAACTTTTCCACCGAACTTTCTTCGTTTTCAGGGTACTTTTCGAGGGTACTGTTTACCCTGTTAGCCACTTCCTCAACAGGTATTCTTCCGTTGTCACCCCAGTTCAGATTATAGAAAGTGGTGTAGAAAGAAGTCGCTTCCGTTTGATATTGAGGTTCTTTGCCTTGCAGGAAATTGGGTAGTTTTTCCGTAAGCTCCCGCATTTTGCGTAAACCGGAGCCACGTTTCTCCATATAGTCCAACTGTGTGAACATGTCTGCAATGACAGGGTTGCGGCGCATGGACGGCACTTTGTATATGTCACGGTCTTGAATCTGTGTACCGTCAAGCATTGCGCCCGGTGATACTAGTTCTACTCGGTCATCGTAAATGTCAATATGTACTTCACCGCCCATCACGGTGTAATCCCGATGGATAAGGTGGTTTACCAATCCTTCGAAGATAGCACGGTCTGAATAGTCGGGGAGGTTTAGACGATAGTTCGGCATCTTCACCCAACCGCTCATGGTATAGTTCTTGATGAAGTCCATGCCATATTTCAAAAGCAATACAAGATTTGCCCGATGCTCTACGGAACTGATGGCATCATCTTTATAGAATCCAGTCCAACGGGTACAGAAGATACGGGATTGAAATACCGTGCAATTATCAACAAACAGCAATCCGGCATTGGTCAGTTTACCTTCAGGAGTTACCAGCCCGAATGATTCCAAATGCTTATCGTTCCATTCCTGATGGGTTTGCTCACGGAAGGTATTGGCAAGGATGATGAAAGAGTGCTTGCTGGCATCCACTTGGGTAGGTAGTGAATCCCACGTCATGTGCGTACCCTTCAATACCAACGAAAGAAGTTGTTGTGAATTGCACTCCACACTTTCATTACCCACTCGTGTATAGGCGGTACGTGTTCCGTCTTGATAATAATAATAAGGTGTAAGCGTTCCTGCCTTTACTTTCACTTCAAGCAGCGTATGTCCTTCATGTTCTATTGGGATGAGCTGTACTTCCGGCACAGGGTCAAGCCTTACCTTTATCATTTCACTGATGAAGTCTGCATCGGCTTGCGGATTTTCCAAACCTACAATCATTCCGTCATCGTTTACTCCATAGAACAAGCTGCCACCGTCCGTATTGGCAAATGCCGACACCGATTTAAGCCATGACTTCACTTTCTTACGTTCCAGCATTTCCTTGAAATCGTAAGTCGAACATTCCGCTATCAAGGTATTGTTATGTATCTGCATCCTTTTCTTATTGTTGTTGGGGTATAAACCATCTGTTTCCAGATACAAAGTTATGGATAAAAACGGAGAAACTGTTAAAATCACTGTTTTCTTTTGATTTTTATGCTTTTATCCTGCGTTCTTTATCAAGAAAAAGTGTACTTTTGTGGATGAGAGCCATTGTTGCTTATAGATGCTTATTTTCGGATTTGCGATATATTTGCAACACGTGTACGTAAATTGCTGATAGAGATAATATGTTGATTTTGAGGAAGTGAAGTAAACATATTTTTCACATAACACAAAAAGCGATTGCCGGGCATAACCGACAATCGCTTTTTTGTGTTCAAATCCGAAATCCTATCAGGGAAATATCACTTGATTTCAAACGTATCCGCGTCTTTCCATGCCGGGAACTTAGCCCTCAGGTCTTCCAGGTCTGCGCGGGTAAGCGTACAGGTACGGGTAACTTCCTCACGTTTGCCGGCATCCGCCAGCTTTTTGCCTTTCGGAGAGAAGATCATGGAATCGCCCCGGTACACAAAACCCTTGCCGTCGATTCCTACCCGGTTCACCCCGCAGACATACGCCATATTCTCCATAGCACGTGCCTGAAGCAGAGTTTTCCAAACTTTCTTACGTGCCTCAGGCCAGTTGGCGACATAGATCAGCAGGTCGTATTCGTTGTTCACGTTCCGGCTCCAAACCGGGAAGCGAAGATCATAGCAAACTTGCAAACAGATATTCCAATCCTTATACCGTACAATGGTCTGTTTATCCCCGGCAGTGAAATGCCGGTCTTCGCCTGCCATCCGGAATAAATGACGCTTGTCATACAAATAAGTTTCACCTTCAGGAGTTATGAAGAAAGCACGGTTAAAATATTTCCCGTCTTCTTTTGCAATAAAACTCCCTGCCACGGCGAGTTTATACTTCTTCGCCCACCCTTTTACAGTGGGGATGGTCGGCCCGTCCATCGTGTCGGCCAGTTTTTCAACTTCCATAGAGAAACCCGTCGTAAACGTTTCCGGCAAAACGGCTATATCCGTCTTACCGCTGACCCGCCGAAGCAGTTCTCCATAATAACCCAGGTTTTCATCTCTGTCCTCCCAGATAATATGGGACTGGACCATACTGATACGCAAATTGTCTGCCATACTATTAAATTTGAACAAAGTTTTCCGGATGACAAGCTGTCACTCCTCTATAATGCTCACGGATCTCACGGATATCTTTATCCGCATCACCCGTAGGATAGAATATTCCTTTGAAACCGGCTTCTTTCTTTTTATAGTCGAAATAAGCCATCAGGATAGGCACGTCGGCTTTTTGCGCGATATAGTAGAACCCCTTCTTCCAGTCATTCACCCGTTTGCGCGTACCTTCGGGAGTCACGGCCAACTGAAATTCTTTCCGCCGGTTAAACTGGTCCACCATCTGGTCCGTCACCGAGGTCCGTTTATGACGGTCCACAGGCACGCCGCCCAACCAGTTAAACAACAGGTTGAACGGGAAAAAGAACCATTCCTTTTTAATCAGGAAACTGGCATTACGTCCGATCGAGGTATAAAACAACTTTCCTACGATAAAATCCCAGTTACTGGTATGCGGAGCTACGCATATCACACATTTAGGCACGTCCTCGACCACCGGTCCCAGTTTCCAGCCGGCCAGGCGAAGAAGCGCCTTACTAATAGCTTTCTTCATTCTTTACTTCCTATTTGCTCAACTCTCCGATTTCAGTTGCTATTGCGTTTATTTCCGTTTGCAGGTCCGCCCGCAATTTACAATAGTATTCTTTCACCCGTTTTTTGTTTTCTTTTCCGTCAGGACGGTTGGCACGACGAACAAATTCGTCCTGCATATCGAGTATTCTCGCCATCACCACATCAGCCTTCTCAGGATCGACACCCGGGAGATACAGTTTACAAAACAATGCTTCCGAAAACAAATCACCAGCCACATAGCTGATGTCTTTCTTTAAAATTCTTCTTTTAGCCATAGTTGTTTACATTAAAATATCCACAAATCTACATAATTCATTCATTAAACAAGCCCTATAGTTGAAAAAAAGACAAAAATTCGTATCTTTGCCCCCTCAAAATATCTGATTATAAACAAAATCGTTTATGGATAATATAACAACAACGCCAGAATATCTTTTCGAGAGCAGTTGGGAAGTATGTAACAAAGTAGGCGGCATCTATACCGTCCTTTCAACGAAAGCGCATACGTTACAACAGTTATTTAAAGATAAATTAATCTTTATAGGGCCCGATGTGTGGGCTAACACAAACGCTCCCGACTTTATTGAAGATGATGTTCTGTTTGCTGACTGGAGAACTTATACGGAGACCACAGAAAACCTGAAAGTAAAAGTAGGTCGCTGGAATGTTCCGGGGACACCGCCTGTAATCTTGGTAGATTTTAAACCTTTCTTCAAAGAAAGAGATTCTTTTTTCTACTCGATGTGGGAAAGTTTCCGCGTAGACTCGATTCATGCATACGGCGACTACGACGAATCCTGTATCTTCGCTTACGCAGTAGGCAAAGTCATCGAAAGTTTTTATCATTTCTACAAACTGGAGAACAAAAAGGTTGCCGCCCTGTTCAACGAATGGATGCTGGGAATGGGTGCGCTTTACATCCGAAAGCAAATCCCGGCCATCGCAACGCTCTTCACGACACATGCCACTTCCATCGGACGTTCTATCGCCGGAAACAACAAAGCCCTGTATGCATATATGGACGGTTATAACGGCGACCAGATGGCAAAAGAGCTGAATATGGAAGCGAAACATTCGTTGGAAAAACAGACTGCCTTGCATGTAGACTGCTTTACGACGGTGAGCGACATCACAGCACGCGAGTGCGGACAGTTGCTGGACAAAGCACCGGACATCGTCACGCCGAACGGCTTCGAACCTAACTTCGTCCCGGCCAAAAAGGAATACGACAAGAAGCGTACGGCAGCCCGCCGCGACCTGCTCAACGTCGCTGAGAAACTGCTCGGATGCCCCATCTCGCCGGATGCATTCCTGGTTTCCACCAGCGGCCGTTACGAATACCGCAACAAGGGTATCGATGTCTTTATCGAAGCGATGAACCGGGTACGCACATCCGGCAGGCTCCAGCGCGAAGTCGTCGCCTTCATCATGGTACCGGCCTGGGTACGCGATGCACGCGCAGACCTGAAAGAAGTCATCGACAAGAATATCCGCACCACCTCTCCCATGCAAATGCCGTTCGTCACGCATTGGCTGAACCTGATGGAGCAGGACAAAGTGCTGAACTATATCTCCCACTCCGGTTTCACCAATTCGGCAACCGACAAGCTGAAAATCATTTTCGTTCCCTGCTACCTGGACGGACGCGACGGCATCCTCGACAAACCCTACTACGATCTGCTGATCGGCATGGATGCAACCGTCTATCCTTCTTACTACGAACCCTGGGGATACACTCCGCTGGAGAGTATCGCATTCGGGATCCCGACCATTACCACCGACCTTGCCGGTTTCGGTCTATGGGCGAAGAAGCATGTGACAGGCAACAATATCGGCGAAGGCGTAGCCGTCGTGAACCGCGACGATTTTAATTATTTCGAAGTGGCAGATGCCATCACCTCCTCGATCCTGGCGCTTGCCGGAAAGGACAAAAAGGAAGCGGCAGAGATCCGTAAACGCAGTTTCAACCTGGCGGCAAAAGCAGAATGGAGCAAATTCATTGTCTACTATGAAGAAGCTTTCAGGATCGCTTTAGAGCGTGTCGACAAAAGAAATAATTAAAATACGCTCATAATTAAACAGATAATCTCTATCTTTGCAATGTTTTTAAGCAAAAAAGAGATTATACAATATTAATATAGTAATTGAAACATTTTAAACTTCACAATAATGAAAATCAAAGCGAATAACGCAAACAGCCCGATTTGGAAAGATGTTTATTCCCATTCTATGCTCCCCGAACAATTACAGCCCTTATATGAAATGGCTACAAACCTATGGTGGGTATGGAACCATGAAGGAGCCAAATTATTCGGTAAGATCGATTCTGAACTTTGGGCATCAACGGAAGGCAATCCCGTACTTCTACTTCAAAGTTTGTCCTACAAGCGTATTGAGGAAATCCTGGCTGATGACGTCCTGATGGCAGAAATCAAAGCTGTGTACTCGATATTCAAGGATTATGTAAATGTCAAACCGGATCAGACAAAACCGTCTGTTGCCTATTTCAGTATGGAGTATGGCTTGACAAACGTACTGAAAATCTATTCCGGCGGTCTGGGTGTACTGGCAGGCGACTATCTGAAAGAAGCCAGTGACAGCAACATCGACCTGACAGCTGTAGGATTCCTCTATCGCTACGGCTACTTTACTCAGTCTCTGTCTATGGACGGACAACAGATTGCCAATTACGAACCGCAAAACTTCAACGCACTGCCTCTTACACAGGTCATGCAGGCAAACGGCGAACCGATGGTATTGGAAGTCCCCTACCCCGGCCGTACCGTTTATGCGCACATCTGGAAAGTAAGCGTAGGACGCGTTCCTTTATATTTGATGGATACGGATATCCCTCAGAACAGCGAATGGGACCGTTCCATCACTCACCAACTGTATGGCGGTGACTGGGAAAACCGTATGAAGCAGGAATACCTGCTGGGTATCGGCGGTATCCTGATGCTTAACAAGTTGGGAATCAAAAAACAGATTTACCACTGCAACGAAGGACACGCCGCATTGATCAACGCACAGCGCTTGGTTGACTTCATCCAGAACGACGGCCTGTCATTCAACCAGGCTTTGGAAGTCGTACGCGCATCTGCTTTGTACACCGTCCACACACCGGTTCCGGCTGGTCACGACTACTTCGACGAAGGTCTGTTCGGTCGTTACATGGGCGAGTTCCCCGGCAAGTTAGGTATCAGCTGGCAGGAATTTATCGACATGGGACGTGAAAACCCAGGCTCCAACGAGAAATTCTCCATGAGCGTATTCGCATTGAACACTTGCCAGGAAGCAAACGGCGTAAGCTGGTTGCACGGAAAAGTATCCCAACGCATGTTCGCTCCGGTATGGAAGGGCTACTTCCCCGATGAACTGCACGTAGGATATGTCACCAACGGCGTGCACATGCCGACTTGGGCTTCAACCGAATGGAAACGTTTCTTTGCTGACAACTTCAATAAGAAATTCTTCAAGGACCAGTCGAACAAGTTATATTGGGAAGCCATCCAAAACGTTGCGGACGAAGATATCTGGTCTATCCGCAAGACACTGAAGAACAAACTGATCACATACATCAAGAACCAGTACAAGACAAACTGGCTGAAGAACCAGGGAGATCCTGCAAAGGTTGTTTCCATCCTGGACAAGATCAACCCGAACGCCCTGCTGATCGGTTTCGGTCGCCGTTTCGCTACTTACAAACGTGCCCACTTGCTGTTCACCGACTTGGATCGTTTGGCTAAAATCGTAAACAACGAACAATACCCGATCCAGTTCGTATTCACCGGTAAAGCCCACCCGGCCGATGGTGGCGGACAAGGATTGATCAAACACATTGTCGAAATCTCCCGCCGTCCGGAATTCTTAGGTAAGATCATCTTCCTGGAAAACTACGATATGCGTCTGGCCCGCCACCTGATCGCAGGTGTCGATGTTTGGTTGAACACTCCGACCCGTCCTCTGGAAGCATCCGGCACATCCGGTGAAAAAGCGGAAATGAACGGTGTTCTGAACTTCTCCGTATTGGACGGATGGTGGTACGAAGGTTACAAACCGGGCGCCGGTTGGGCATTGACCGACAAACGCACGTACGAGAACCAGCAATACCAGGATCAGTTGGATGCCGCTACAATCTACCATACACTGGAAACAGAGATCATCCCGACTTATTATGCTAAAAACAGCAAGGGCTACTCTCCCGAATGGATCCAGTATATCAAGAACTCGATGTCCGAAATTGCTCCCGACTATACAATGAAACGTATGTTGGACGACTATATCGACCGCTTCTACAACAAACTGGCCACCCGTTCCGCCCACTTGCGCGAAAACGACTTTGCCGAAGCCAAAGCACTCGCTGCCTGGAAAGAAGAAGTGGCTGAACACTGGGACAGCTTCCAGGTAGAATCGTTTACAAGTTCAAAGGATCTGTCTATAGACGGTCTGGTGATCGGCAAAGATTATAAGTTCGATCTGGTTATCGACCGCCACGAACTGAAAGGAATGCTGGGTGCCGAACTGGTTGTTACAAAAGAAAATCCGGACAATCACCAGTTAGAATTAATCACGACAGAACAATTCAAGTTAATAAAGGAAGAAGGTTCCAAACTGTTCTTCGAACTGAAAACGACTCCGAGTGAAGCCGGTCTTCACAAGATGGGCTTCCGCGTTTACCCTGTAAACAAGGAATTGCCTCACCGCATGGACTTCGCTTTCGTTCGCTGGATCCAGTTGTAATCGACACAAGCAAAACAAGTATAAAAGGTTGTTCTCTCAAAAAGGGGACAACCTTTTGTTTTTACTACATGTCCGACTACTTCGGATTCCGCCTGCGTACTATAAGGACAGACTAAAAAAAATTTATTATTTATGGGGCAATATGCAACATTAGCAGCAAAAAGGTAGGCACCTATTCGGCAACCGATGCCTACCTTTTCGGGGAGCGACAGGCATCTATTTTGAGTCATTCTTGTGCCGATAAGATAGTAACGAGAACTTACAAATCAAACTTATAACCTAACGATAAATAAAAAGCTCGGTTTTGGAACCCTCCCACGCCCTTATAAACGCTTGTCAATCCCAGTAAATATCTGAAATCAAAGAGCAACCCGTTTTGCGCTTCATATCCAGCCCCGAAGGCGAGGCTGAGATCGAAAGGCTGTTTCTTTCCCAACAGTGCCTGCGACTGCACCTCTTCACCATACCTTAATCTTCTTTTCAACATAAAGCCGACCTGCGGTCCAAACTGGAGGTTCAGCCCTGTCCGATGCGTAAATTTGGCCAAAAGAGGGATTTCCAGATAATGAAGGGCGACATCCATATCCAATGGAGCCTCTCCTATATTTTCATATTCATAAACATAATCCTTCAACTTGTATCCACATTTCATATACAACAATTCAGCCTGCAAACCAAAATAATGGTTGAACTGATATTGAGTAAAGAAACCACCGTTCAGCCCCATACAGTATTTACCATCAAGTTCCACACCCCCACCACCTGGAAAATGCACGGAAGAACCATTCAGCCCGACTTTCCCTCCAACAGCCCATTGGGCATATAGAGGAAAGAAAAGGAACAGGACAACTACTGAGGACAATAATTTTCTTACATTCATATTCTTATACAAAAATCGTATGAGTGAACAAATACAAAATATTAGATCAAGCAAGATTTTAACCAATTAGTCAATATAAAAGCATATTTCAATGAGACTTTTTTCTTGAAATAAGAGTTTTACTGAAATATGCTTTTTAGTGTAATTATCCATATATAAGTTTTTTGGTCATATCTATATCTGATTTTAAATAAGGATTGCGGATCGCCTGTTCTTCAAGCAAATCGACTTTTCTACCCAAAAGTTTTTCCAATGCATACTTTAAATCAAAGAAGTTGGAAAAATAATCATCTACCTTTTCTTTGTCAAAATCCACCACCAAGTCTATATCACTCTTATCGGTAAAACGATTAGTCAAGACAGAACCAAAAGCAAACAACCTTTTTACCTTGTACATTTTGCACAAAGCGATAATACCCGGATAATATTGGACGAAGAAATTCATAATTATCATGTTTGCTTACGACAAAGATAAATATTTCAGGCAAATAACCAAATCATTTCTTTGCCCTATACTTCTCTATCTCCGGCAAATGCTGCTTAATCTCATTGATGCGGGTGGCATCGCTGGGGTGCGTGCTCATAAATTCGGGGGTAGAGCCGGATTTGCCGGCGGACATTTTTTGCCAGAAGTTGACGGCGACTTCGGGGTTATAGCCGGCCATTGCCATAAAGACCAGTCCCATATAGTCCGCCTCGGATTCGTGCTTACGGGAGAAAGGCAACATGACACCATACTGAGCGCCCAAGCCGTAAACAGAGTTACCGATCTGCTGGACGGCAGCCGATTTGTTGCTTAACGCCTGCCCCAATATCTGCGCACCGTATTGCGCCATCAATTGCTGGCTCATACGCTCGTTGCTGTGCTTGGCTACGGCGTGCGCCACTTCATGACCGACCACGACGGCCAATTCGTCGTCCGACGAAACCAGTTGCATCAATCCTTCATAGACAACGATTTTGCCACCCGGCATACAGAACGCATTGACCTGCGGATCGTTCACCAAGTTAAACTCCCAGGCGAAATTCTTGATTTCACTCTCCAACCCGTTGTTTTTCAGATATTGCTCGGTAGCGGCAGCGATCTTCTTTCCAACACGTGTCACCATAGCGGCACCATCTTTCGATGACGACTTCTTAGCCGATTTCATATAATCGGAATATTGGGTCAGGCTGGACGATAACACTTCCTGATCCGAAACAAGCAATACCTGCTTCCTCCCAGTCAACGGAACACTTCCGCAACTGCTCAGCAACAATAACATGGCAACGAATAAACTTGTAATCTTCTTCATTTTCTATCCTTTATTTATATACCCTGCAAAATTATAATTTCTCTTCATAAATACGACTACCGATTTTATCAAAATGTCACTGCCACCCCATCAAAATCGAATTAGTACCCCATATATTTGAATTACACTTAAGGGTAATATTTTTTAACCTTTCTATTTGATGCCCTTTGCCCATGTGGAGATTACAAATAGAAATTTATGCAAAAAAGAACGCCCAATTGTATAATTATTCAATTATACTCTTTATATTTGCAGCATCGTTGCATAAATATACAAGTATGAGTACGAAAAAAGAACGATTGGATGCCATTTGCCGCATTATAAAGACAGAGAAAATAGGTAATCAGGAAGAGCTGCTTAAGCAATTGGAAAATAGCGGATTCCAGGTTACCCAAGCCACCCTGTCGCGCGACATCAAGCAACTGAAAGTCGTCAAAGTACATGACGAAAACGGGAACTATGTATATCGCCTGCCCGATTATTCGGCGCTTATGCAACCGGTGAAAGAGCAGATGCAACATCACCCCAACATCGAGTTTTCGGGTAACTTGGCCGTTGTCAAGACCCGGCCGGGATATGCAATGGGGATCGCTTCGGATATCGATACGCATGCGCCCTACGAAATATTGGGAACAATTGCCGGAGACGACACGATCCTGATCATCCCACGCGAAGGGATCAGCCGGGACAAAATCGTTAAAGCATTGGCGCATTTTATATAATATATCAATGTATAGGGAACCGGTCGTTTGCTCCCATTAACAACAGAAGATAAAAAGAACAAACATAAAGATGGAACAAGAAAGAAAAATTGATGTGATGATTGCTGAAGCTTGCCACGAGGAATATGTAGATATCATCCTCGACACGATCGAAGCAGCCGCCAAAGTGCGCGGAACCGGCATCGCCAAGCGTACGCATGAATATGTTGCACAGAAGATGAAGGAGGGGAAAGCCGTCATTGCCCTGGAAGGCAACAAATTTGCAGGTTTCAGCTATATCGAGTCTTGGGGTAACAAACAGTATGTGACCACTTCCGGCCTGATCGTCCATCCGGACTTTCGCGGACTGGGCATTGCCAAAAGAATCAAGGAGATGACCTTCCAGCTGGCCCGTATGCGATGGCCGCACGCCAAGATTTTCAGTCTGACTTCAGGCGCTGCCGTTATGAAAATGAATACGGAATTAGGATATGTGCCGGTCACTTTTGCCGACCTGACGGACGACGAATCGTTCTGGAGAGGTTGCGAAGGCTGTGTCAACCACGATGTCCTCGAACGTACCGGCCGCCGTTACTGCATCTGTACCGGAATGCTCTTCGATCCGGACGATCCTCACCGGGCCGAGAGGGAGGCGAGAGAAATTAAGAATTAAGAATTAAAAAATAAAGATCAATACAGGTATACAAAATGAAGAAAAAAGTAGTAGTCGCATTTAGCGGAGGATTGGATACATCTTTTACGGTTATGTATCTGGCCAAGGAAAAAGGATATGAAGTGTATGCAGCTTGTGCCAACACAGGCGGTTTCAGTGAAGAACAGTTGAAACAAAACGAAGAAAACGCCTACAAGTTAGGGGCTACTAAATATGTGACAATCGACGTTACAAAAGAATATTATGAAAAGAGCCTGAAATATATGGTCTTCGGAAATGTGCTCCGCAACGGCACTTATCCGATCTCCGTTAGCTCGGAACGTATTTTCCAGGCGCTGGCAATCGCCCGCTATGCAAACGAGATCGGCGCCGATGCGATCGCCCACGGTTCTACCGGGGCCGGAAACGACCAGATCCGTTTCGACATGACCTTCTTAGTGCTGGCTCCGAATGTCGAGATCATCACGCTGACACGCGATATGGCATTGAGCCGCGACTACGAAATCAACTATCTGAAAGAACATGGTTTTGAAGCGGACTTCACGAAACTGAAATATTCTTATAATGTAGGTTTGTGGGGAACATCCATCTGCGGTGGAGAAATTCTCGATTCCAAACAAGGCCTGCCGGAAAGCGCTTACCTGAAACAGGTGAAGAAAACCGGCAGCGAAGAGCTCCGTCTCGAATTCAAGAACGGTGAAATCCATGCCGTGAACGGTGAAGTATTCGAAGACAAGATTGCCGCCATCCAGAAAGTGGAAGAAATCGGTGCGGCATACGGTATCGGCCGTGACATGCATGTGGGAGACACGATCATCGGCATCAAGGGACGTGTAGGATTCGAGGCAGCCGCTCCGATGCTGATTATCGGCGCTCACCGTTTCCTCGAGAAATATACGCTGAGCAAATGGCAGCAATACTGGAAAGACCAGGTTGCCAACTGGTACGGGATGTTCCTCCACGAAAGCCAGTATCTTGAACCGGTCATGCGCGACATCGAAGCCATGTTGCAGGAATCACAGCGCAATGTGAACGGAACAGTCATCCTGGAACTTCGCCCGCTTTCGTTCTCTACCGTCGGTGTCGATTCAAAAGACGACCTGGTTAAAACCAAGTTCGGCGAATACGGAGAAATGCAGAAAGGTTGGACAGCCGAAGATGCAAAAGGTTTCATCAAGGTCACATCCACCCCGTTGCGTGTTTATTACAACAACCATAAGAACGAAGAGATATGATCAAAGTCGGAATTATTGGAGGTGCAGGATATACGGCAGGCGAACTGATCCGCCTGCTGCTGAACCATCCGGACGCCGAGATTACATTTGTGAACAGCACGAGCAATGCCGGCAACAGGATCACAGACGTGCATAGCGGACTTTATGGCGAGACCGATTTGGTGTTCACCGACGAACTTCCACTGAACCAGATCGACCTTCTTTTCTTCTGTACCGCCCACGGCGACACAAAGAAATTCATGGAAAGCCATACCGTACCCGAAAACGTGAAGATCATCGACCTCAGCATGGACTACCGCATCGAAAGCCCTGAACACGATTTCGTTTACGGTCTGCCCGAACTGAACCGACGCCGTATCTGTAACACACAGCATATTGCAAACCCCGGATGTTTTGCCACCTGTATCCAATTAGCTGTTTTACCATTGGCCAAACATCTGATGCTGAACTCGGATTTGCATGTAAACGCAATCACGGGATCGACGGGAGCAGGCGTCAAACCGTCGCCGACCTCCCATTTCAGCTGGCGAAACGATAACATATCGATTTACAAACCGTTCACGCACCAGCATCTGGCAGAGATCGGGCAAAGTTTGCGGCAGTTGCAGAACAGCTTCGACAGTGCAATCAACTTTATCCCGATAAGGGGTAATTTCTCACGAGGCATTTTCGCTACGACCTATTTAGATTGCAAGATCGAACTGGATGAGATCAAACGTATTTACGAAGAATACTACGCCGATCACTCATTCACTTTCGTCACGGACAAGAACCCGGATCTGAAACAGGTAGTGAATACGAACAAGTGCCTGATTCATCTGCAAAAGCATGAAGACAAGTTGCTTATCATTTCGATGATCGACAACTTGCTGAAGGGAGCCAGCGGCCAGGCAGTCCACAATATGAACCTTCTCTTCGGTTTGGAAGAGACGGTAGGGTTGCATCTGAAACCGTCAGCGTTCTAAATGATTTATGATTTATGATTTATGATTTATGATTTGAAAGCATACACAATCAGACCATAAGCCATAAGCCATAAATCATAAATCCCCTATAAATCATAAATTATAAATCATAAATTATAAATCTAATGACTCTATTCGACGTATATCCATTATTCAATATAGAGATAGTCAAAGGCAAGGGATGCCATGTATGGGATGCAGAGGGAAACGAATACCTCGACCTGTATGGCGGACATGCCGTGATCTCGGTCGGTCATAGCCATCCCACTTATGTTAAGGCTATCACCGAACAGGTGAACAAGTTGGGGTTCTATTCCAACTCCGTCATCAACAGCCTCCAGCAGAAGTTGGCAGACAAATTGGGCAAGGCATCCGGTTATGACGACTATTCGCTCTTCCTGATCAACTCAGGAGCCGAAGCCAATGAAAATGCATTGAAGTTAGCCTCTTTCCACAATGGAAAGAAACGGGTGATCGCTTTCAAACACGCTTTTCACGGACGTACATCTGCTGCCGTACGCGTGACAGACAATCCGAAGATCATCGCTCCGGTAAATGAAGATCTTGCTGTGACCTACCTACCTCTGAACGATGTGGCGGCAGTAGAAGCCGAATTGCAGAAGGGGGACGTATCTTCGGTAATCATCGAGGGTATTCAAGGCGTGGGTGGCATCCAGTTGCCGGCCGATTCCTTTATGCAGGAACTGCGTGCTTTGTGTACGAAATATGAAGCCTGCCTGATCCTCGACGAAATCCAGTCGGGTTACGGACGTAGCGGTAAGTTCTTCGCCCACCAGTATGCCGGTATCAAGCCGGACCTGATTTCGGTGGCAAAAGGCATCGGCAACGGTTTCCCGATGGGCGGATTACTGATCAGCCCGATGTTCAAACCGGTATACGGGATGTTAGGCACGACCTTCGGAGGCAATCATTTAGCTTGTGCGGCTGCCATTGCCGTGCTGGAGATCATGGAGAATGAAAAGCTGATCGACAATGCGCGGGAAGTAGGAACTTACCTGTTGGACGAGCTGCATAAGCTGCCGGGAATTAAGGAAATTCGCGGACGCGGCCTGATGATCGGTATCGAGTTCGAAGAATCGATCAAGGAAGTGCGCAGCAAGTTGCTGTTCGAAGAGAAGGTATTTACGGGAGTCGCCGGAACCAACACGATCCGCCTGTTGCCGCCGCTCTGCCTGAGCATGGACGAAGCGAAAGAGTTCATCGCACGGTTCCGCAAGGTGCTGAATGCTTAAAAAAAGAAGACGGTTCGCGGACCGTCGCTATGCAGCTTAATTGTTCCTTTATATAATAAGATCCACCATCGGAGCTTCCGGTTGGTGGATCTTTTATTTTTTTGGGGGGACAATTATGGAAGTGTGTCAAAACTCCTTTATCACGATCAATTCACCACAAAAGTATAGCTGCCGGAACCGATCTTCCCGGCATAGAGGAACGGCTCGCCCTTCATCTTAACGGTTTTCACCGGAGCGCCATTATTCGTTACGGTATATTTGCCGGACGGGAGCGGAAGATACACTTCGGCATCCATATTGGCAGGAATCGTCACTTTCAGGCTATAGGCATCCGCCTTATTCTCCACCTCCATGCGGATCGCGCCCCGGATCGTCGGGATCGTAGCCTCCGCCCATTCGAGCGAAGCAAGCTGCGGTTTGATGCGGGCAGTACCGAAACCGGGTGTCAGAGGTTCCACCCCCATCAGGCGGCGCGGGATGATGTTGGCAGGAGCGGCTCCCCAGGCATGGTTCCAGTCCTGGTTCGGTTTGTACTTGTTGTCCCAGGCTTCAAGCGAGATAGTCGAGCCGACACGGATCATATTATACCAACTGCGGTCGTCCGTCTTGGTCAGCATATGCAAGGCATATTCGGCATCATTCGCTTCATAGAGGGCATCCATCAGGAATTGCGAGCCGTAGACACTGCAAGCCATCCCGCGGGTTTGGATAAAACCTGCGACGCTTTGCTTCTTTCCGGCCGGAACGAGGTCGAACGCCAACGGGAACATATTGCCATGCAGGGAAGCATGATCGGTATCGGCAGCAAGGCCATCCGTGAAACAACCCTTTCGAGCATTGAAGAACGAACGGATAAACCGTTTTTTGAAAGCGTCCGATTCGGATGCATAGAAAGCGGCGTCATCCTGCTTACCCAATGCACCGGCAATCCCCTCCATCTGCTTCAAAGCCTTGTAATGCCAAGCATTCGTCACCACATTATAATCGGTAAAGGCAAATCCGTCGTCTTCTCCCCCTTGCTTCTTTCCCAAACCGAGTATTCCGGTATGCGGCCAGTCCACAATATCCCGTATCTGTCCTTTGAAACGGATCGAACGAAGGAAATCTTCCGTCTGCAATCCGGTCGTCGTGCTGATCAGCCCGTTCTTCTCGCGGAGAGCCATCAGGACGCGTGGTTTGAGCCATCCGTAACCGGATTCAAGCGAACGGCTATCGCCCGTGTACAGATAATCGTACCAGGCAATCGACAACGCCTGCAAGATCCATTCGGTCGGCCATGTCGGATGTTGCAGCAAGTATTCATGCGAACGGCGGGCAATCGCATATTCACGGTCCACCCCATAATGGCAAAGCTGGTTGATCAGGGCATCCGCCTCATAAGGGATACGTTCGCGGTCGCCATCCACATAAATCCCAGAGAAAGAAGTAGCGCGGACAGAATATTTGCACAATTCCCAGATCTGATTCAACGTATCATTGGAACAACGGAAAGAAGAAGCCGTCTCATCAAACGGATAATGCACCGTCTCGCGGACAACCGAAGTTGGCGACAGAGGCGCCTTATACCCTTCGATCTCGCAATAGCGGAAAGGGACGACTTCGCCCACATAATCCGGTATCAACACGGCAGCCGATCCGGTGTTCCGTTTATCTTTCTTGATCTTGATCCGGTATGTGTTCGTCCCCTTCAACAAAGCCAACGGATAACGATGATAGCGAATCGTCGACTTACCCGGATCACGCAAGATACGCCCGCCTTCGAGGCATTCCCCTAAATGTACGACCACAGAATCCTGCGAGCCGTCGGATGCCAGCGTCAGCACCAACTGCCCGAAAGCATCCCGCCCGAAATCGACGAGACGTGTGCCGGGACGTATTTCCTTTATCCCGGCCGGAAATTCCATCGTCTTCACCTGCGGATAATAGGCTGTTTCATATTGGGACAGGCGGTCGGCGGTTCGGAATGCTTTCACTTCCGACCATTCGCTTTCCCCTTCGGTATTGGTCACCGTCTTTACCCGCCAGAAATAGGACTTGCCCGGCTGCAAGGCTTCACCGGCATAACGGACGGCAACAGAGCGGTCGCTCCCGACCATCCCGCTGTCCCACAGGTTCCCTTTTCCGGAAGCGGCATCCTCGCGGTTATCAGCCACGATCACGTGGTAAGCGGTCTGCCGCGTCCCCCCGGTTTCACCGGGAACAATCCAGGAAAAGGCGGGATGTGTCGAGCGGATGGCAGCATATTGCAACGGTTCGATCGCCTCGTCAAGTTGCCATACCGGCAGGTTCGACGCGTATCCGTTCTGCCACGTTTGCCCGGTATGTTCGATGAGGTCGGTCATCAGCCCGGAGGGTTTCTTATCGGCAGCCTGCAGGCCAAAAGCCGAAAAGGCGAAAGAGACTAACAGGATAAAGCGGTTCAGTAATGTACTCATGGTATTTTTCTTTTTTCGTGATTCGGGGATAAAGATAGAATGAGCAAGAGATTCATCCCTTCATATATCTGACATTTTTATTTTGAAAAATGCACAAAAAGACGAACGAGCGAACCTCCCACAAACAGAGCGGCAACACAGGCAAAGAAGACAACACGTCGCTCCCGTCCCCCGTCAGGCGGTGAAGAGGAAAGATCGCTTTAAAACTCCTGTTCTTCTATCGAACGGACTGCCTTATAAAGTTTTTTGGTTGCCGCCTCGATGATATTTTCGATTTGTTCTTTTGATTTCCCTTTTTCATCTTTGCTGATTTCATAAATGCTTTTCCCTTTGAAATATTGCATGGCAATACGTTTTTGAACCGGACTCTCGATAAAAGAGAACAAAAACTGAAGAACAAGATCATAAAGGGGCATACTCTTATAAAACGCACGGAGCACGAAAAACAATCGTTCTTCTTTATCGATAATAGCTGCTATCTCATTTTCCAAAAGATATTGGCTGTCACGCAAGGATGTCACCCGGTTCCTGAATTTGGCCTGTTCCCTGATAAAGTCTTTTTCTTCTTTCCGGTGGCTTTCGAGCTGTTGGGCCAATTCGGTACGTTGCATTTTGAATTTTTCTTCTTTCAGTTTCTGGTTCTCATAGTCCTCCAATGAAAAAGCGGGAGCCAGTTTCTTCAACGTGCCTTCCAAATCTTTTTTCATTTCGTTTATTTTATCCGTATGCTTCAAGACCCATAAGTAATTGGGATATACTCTGACCAGGAACTCCTTCCGGTCACTTAACCTCTGGCTTTCCTGTTTCAGTTCTTCCTCCTTAAACATCAAGTCGACTTTCCAACGGTTCAATTGTTCCCGGACATCTTCGACCGCCTTGTTCAAGGCTTGCTCCACATCGCTTATGCTCCCGCTGTATATCTGGTCGCCGAAGTAAATGCAGATAGTGTTTTTCCCGTTTTCAACCAAGCCGTCTTGCTTCGGGCATTTTTTCTTCAATCCGCTCTCCAAAGTGGCTATCGCCTGTTTTTTCTTGTCATAAAAATCGATCTGCGAATGCAGGTCCTCAATCTTATTATTCGCTTTTTTCAATTGGTACTGCAAACTTGAAATCCGCCTTAACATCTCCTGCTGGACAGTGCCGGGGCTTCCGTTCTCGAAACGATAGTCCCCGACTCTCGGCGTGGCTCCATTTTCCCTTTGCAAAACGGTTATCTGCTGGCCCATGACGACATTCTGCTTTTTCCAGAAAAGCGCATCTTTCAGAAGCAGGGCATAGTCGTTTTTCAAACCGGTATTATCATTTTCCAGTTTGCTGATTAAACTATCCTTTTTCTTTATCTCGGAACGCAATCGGCTTCCTTCATTTTCGAGCTGATGAATTGCATCTATTTTTTCATCCCAGGCGGCAGTTAATGATTTTTCCTTTTCATCTACCTCGGAACGCAACTTGTCGTTTTCCTTTTCGTATTGACGGATGGTATTTTCTTTTTTAGCCAAGGCCGAACGCAAATCCGAATTCTCTTTTTCCAACGAGGCTACTTCCGCTTCAGATTTCTTTAACTTTTCATATATAGAGTCGAAAGTTTTACTCATACCCATAAAAATGTCATCGCTCAAAAAGCTATACCTTATTTCATCTGAATACAATAACTTGTCAATAAATCCCGACATGGATTTATCGTCCTTGCATTTCTCTATAATTTCCTGTTGAAAAGATAAAATATCCGGTTCATCCGGAATGGAAGCCTCCTCGGCTGGTTCCGATGCATTATCCGGGACGGAAGGTTCTTCCTGTTTTTTTTTATTCTTGAAATAGCCTGCTATCGCTTTAAACATAATATATAGATTTGAGGCTCTAAGTTAATTATTTTTTCTTTCATAAAAACATTTTTTTGCCCATCTCGCAAAACATTCCGTTATTTGCACACGGATAATTATAAAAACTAATATACATGAAACTAAACAAACTCATTCTTCCGGTAGCGTGCATCCTGCTGGCCGGAAACGTAAGCATGGCACAGGTAATCATGCCGTGGGAAAACCGGACGGATACGGACGGCGATCCGTTTGCACAAAGCGAAACGGCCGCAGTAAAGGGCAAACTCCATTTGGAAGATGTCGTCGGAGGACGGCTGGTGCAGACAAAAGGGATCGGCGCCATGACATGGATGAAGGACGGCGAACGGTATAGCCGGATGGAACCGAACGCCGAGACAGGCGGCATCGACATCGTCGCCTATCGCGCCAAAGACAACCGGCGGGAAGTCATCATTCCCTCCTCCATGTTTATCAGCAAAGAGACCGGAAAACCGATTGCCATCCGCAGCATCTCCTGGAGCGCCGACAATGGGAAGGTCTTGATCTATAACAACACGAAGCGGGTATGGCGTTACGACACGCGGGGCGACTACTGGGTGCTGACACTGAAGGACGGGACCTTGCGCCAGTTAGGGAAGGGACTGCCCGAATCGTCGATGATGTTTGCCAAATTCTCGCCTGACGGGACACGTGTGGCTTTCGTCTCGAACAATAATATATATGTAGAAGATATCGCCTCCGGCCGGATCACGCAGCTGACTCATGACGGGAGCCAGACGATCGTGAACGGTACGTTCGACTGGGTGTATGAAGAAGAATTCGCTTGCCGCGACGGTTTCCGTTGGAGCCCGGACGGACAATATATCGCCTATTGGCAGAGCGATACCGAGGGAACAGGCGTCTTTGATATCATCAACAATGTAGATTCCATCTACCCGACCATCCTGCATTTCCCCTATCCGAAGGCAGGATGCACGAACTCGGCCGTCAAAGTCGGCTATGTGTCTGCTTCAGGAGGCGTGCCGACCTGGATCGAAATCCCCGGTGATCCGCGGGGCAACTACATTCCCCGCATGGAGTTTATCCCCGGAAGCAACGAACTGTTCATCCAGCAGATGAACCGTCCGCAGAATACGAACAAAGTCTGGATCGCCCGCATCGGCAGCGCGAAACCCGAAAATATCTTCACTGATACCGATGCAGCCTGGTTAGACACGAACGATAACATCCAATGGCTGAAAGACAACACCTGGTTCACCTGGGAAAGCGAACGCGACGGTTGGCGCCACCTGTACCGCATCAGCCGGGACGGGAAAGAGATCGTGCCTGTCACGAAAGGCGACTTCGATTATATCTCGCCGGTCGGGACGGACCTGCAAAAGGGACTGGTTTATTTCATCGCATCTCCCGATAATTTCACGCAACGGTATCTGTACAGCGCCGAACTCTTCGGCAAGGGCGAAGTGAAACGCCTCAGCCCGATGGACCAGCCGGGACAACACCGCTACACGATGTCGCCCACCGGGAAATGGGCGGTCCATACCTATAGCAATGCGGCGACTCCTTCGGTGATCGACATGGTTTCCTTCCCCAAGCACCAGTCCGTACGGGTGATAGAGGACAATGCAAAGGCACGCGAACAATATGCCGCACTGGGACTGAACCCGAAAGAGTTCGTCAAAGTGACCTCCGGCGATCTCGAACTGGATGCCTGGATGATCAAGCCGGTCCATTTCGATCCGGCAAAGAAATACCCTGTTATCATAGAGGTCTATGGCGAACCGGCCAGTTCGACCGTACAGGACGTATGGGGAGGCGGCGACCTCTGGAACCAGTATGTCGCCAACCTCGGATATATCGTGGTCAGCATCGACAACCGGGGAGCCAACACACCGCGCGGCCGTGAATGGCGCAAATGCATCTATGGCGAAGTCGGCACGTTCGCTTCCGAAGACCAGGCACGAGGCATCCAGGACATGGCACGCCGTTATCCGTTTATCGACGCGTCCCGTATCGGCATCACCGGATGGAGCGGCGGCGGAAGCCAGACGCTGAACTCCATGTTCCGCTATCCGGATGTCTTCCACACGGGGATCGCCATCGCTTTCGTTGCCGACCAACGTACCTACGACACGATCTACCAGGAACGGTATATGAACACGCCGCAGAACAACCCGGAAGGGTATCGCAAAGGTTCCCCGATCACATACGCATCCGGCCTGAAAGGGAATCTGCTCCTGATACACGGGACGGGCGACGATAACGTCCATTATCAGAACTGCGAGATGCTGGTCAACGAGTTGGTGAAGCATGGCAAGATGTTCAGCCAGGTCAGCTACCCGATGCGCAGCCACGGCATTTACGAACGTCCGGGCACGACCTTGCATCTGCGGATGACGATGGCCAAATACTGGCTGGACCATCTGCCCGCCGGAGGTAAATGATAGAACAGGATCCATCTAACAGAAGTTTGACATGAAACAATTACCGGTTTATTTCCTGATCCTCATCGGGATATTTGCCACCAATGCCCAAGCCCAGGCTCAACTGATCGAGAAAGCGGAACAATTGCTCCAGACTGCGACAGGCGAGCCTCGGCCCGATTCTCTTCCGCCCGCCGCAGCCGATACGTTGAGCGTCGAAGAACTGCACAGGCAGGATTCGATCCGCATCCAGGAGATGGCGCTCCAGTTGCAGGAGATGAAGCTGAACGAGATCGTCCTCCGCACCGAGCTCGACAATGTCCGTAACCTGAACCAGACGTCCGACTCGCTGAAAAGAGCCGAACAACGCCGCAGCATCGATTCGTTGCGGGCGCTTACCCCCGGTGTCCCCGTCTTAGTGGACGGCGACACGCTGTTCACGCTCTATGCCAAGAGAGGCGGGCACTCAGCCCTCGACCGTGCGGATATGATCAACGATATCCTGATGAAGATCGGCAAGGACAGAAGCCTGCACCGTGATTCCGTCCACACGCTGGAAAGCGAATACTACATCGATATCATGTACGGCAACAAGGTGATCGTCAGCATCACCGACCAGGATGCGCTTTGGCAAGGCACGTCGCGGCGGGAACTGGCCGAACAGTATGCCCCTGTCCTGGCCGCCAAGATCAAGGACCTGAAAGAGGAGCACAGCCTGTTGCAGGTAGCCAAGCGGGCCGCTTTGTTCGTGTTGGTGCTGGCAATACAATATCTGCTGTTCCGGCTGACGAATTTCCTGTTCCGCAAGCTGCGCCGGCAGATCATACGCTTCAAGCAGCAACGGCTGAAACCGATCATCATCCGCGACTACGAGTTCCTGAACACGCACCGGCAGGGACGGATCCTGATCTTCTTCAGTAACCTCCTGCGGTACATCGTGCTGCTGATACAGTTGATGTTCAGTGTCCCGATGCTGTTCGCCATCTTTCCGCAGACGGAAAAGCTGGCGCTGAAGATCTTCCTCTATATCATGGAACCGATCAAGATGGTGCTGAAGTCGATCGTGGAATACATACCGAACCTGTTCATCATCCTGGTGATCTGGTACTGCATCAAGTATATCATCAAAGGCCTGCAGTATATTGCCAATGAGATCGAGAACGAGAAGCTGAAGATCACCGGGTTCTATCCGGATTGGGCGCAACCGACATTCAATATCATCCGCTTTCTGCTCTATGCGTTCATGATCGCGATGATTTATCCCTATCTGCCGGGCTCCAATTCCGGCGTGTTCCAGGGGATTTCGGTATTTGTCGGCCTGATCATCTCGCTCGGTTCCAGCACGGTGATAGGGAATATCATTGCCGGACTTGTCATCACCTATATGCGTCCCTTCAAGCTCGGCGACCGCATCAAGTTGAACGATACGACCGGCAACGTGATCGAGAAAACTCCATTTGTCACCCGCTTGCGTACCCCCAAGAATGAAGTCGTGACGATACCGAATGCTTTTATCATGTCATCCCATACGGTCAACTACAGTGCTTCGGCACGCCAGTTCGGGCTGATTATCCATACGACGGTCACGATCGGCTACGACGCTCCCTGGCGACAGGTCCACCAACTGCTGATCAATGCGGCACGCAGCACGCACGGAGTCCTGGAACATCCGAAGCCGTTCGTACTGGAAACAGAACTTCAGGACTACTATCCTTGTTATCAAATCAATGCTTACATCAAAGATGCCGACCAACTGGCGCAGATCACTTCCGACCTGCACCAGAACATCCAGGATATCTTTAATGAGGCAGGCGTAGAGATCATGTCGCCTCACTATTTTGCCGGACGTGACGGAAGCGCCACCACGATCCCGGAAGACTACCTGAAAAGTAAATAAAAGTTCATTTTATCTGAAATAGTTAAAAAGACCCTCTGCAAAAACAAAATGCAGGGGGTCTTTTGTTATATCTCCAAAAGTCACTAAATCTCTAAATAAAAAGCACAAAATGAAAAAGTATTTTATCGCAGTAGCAGCACTGGCATTTTTGGCTGCATGTAACGGGAAGGCTGCAAAAGACACTCCCGTGTTGGTTGAAGAAGAAAGTATTGCCGTCGCCGAAGCAGCTCCCGATGCTCCTTCCCTGCCGGAGTTGCCGGTAGTAAAGGCCAAACCGGCTAAACCGATCAATATGCGCGACTCCTTGAAACTGGATCCGAAAAAGGGTGCAGTCGTACAGAAAAAATATAAAGGGACTGTTCCGGCAGCCGATTGTCCCGGTATCGTTTACGACCTGACTTTGTTCTATCAGCAAGATAGCGACGACGGCGTTTACGAACTGGACGCCACTTACCTGGAAGCTGAAAACGGCAAAGACCAGACATTTACTTCTACCGGCAAACGCCTGGTGAAAAAAGGGACTCCTGCCGATGCAAGCGCAATCGTATATGAACTGATCCCAAGCGATGGCAGCATGGTCTTTTATTTCCTGGCAGAAGGGGATAGCCTGACCATGTTGAACCAGGAATTACAAAAAGCCGCCTCCGACCTTAATTATACGCTAAAACTCGTACAATAATCGATACATCTTCACAGCACATCTTTGTATAAATAGAAAAGAGGCCTCCGATAGCAATCGGAATGCCTCTTTTTTAATTCTTAATTCTTAATTTTTAATTTACTTAATTCCCAACTTACCCTTGATCGCTTTGGGAAGCGCATCTTTGTGAACGACGATGTTCATAGTCTTGTAGCGCACGAATGCTTTGGATGCATACCAGATGCCTTCATACTTGTTGGAAGTACCCCAAGAGTTCTTCACCATGTAATATTCGTTGCCTTCCTGGTCTTTAGCGATACCATAGATCTGCATACCGTGGTCATCAGTCGTTTCGTAGTTGTCATAAGCCAACTGACGTTCTTCCTGTGTACACCATTTCTGCGGTTGGGGCTTCGTATTCAGTTTCTTTTCTTCCGGTTTCAATTTCAACCAATGGGCCATATCGGAACCGCTCAGTTCCTGAACCTTTTCATTATCAGGCATAACAGCAACACCGTCACGTGTAAAGCCGGATTCGCTCACATCAGCCCCCCAGGCAATCGTGTAGCCGGTATTGATAGCATTGTCGAACACTTCCATCAATTCGTCGATAGGCAAGTTGTAAGACAATCCATGACGCCAGTTGTCCTGGACTTCGATCGGGAATTGGGTATAGAACGGACGATGCGTATAAGAAGTCAGGGACACATAGTCGGAAGGATTCAAACCGGTAGACTTATAGAAAGACTGCGGTGTGTATTCCTTGCCTTTATAAGTAAACTTCTCAGGAGCCTTGCCCAAATAAATCTCGTGAACGGCAGCCACCGCTTTCTTCCACAACATGGCGTTATTTTCATCCGATTGCAATTTACGCAGTTTGCCTTTGGCTACGGCAGCGACCATTGCATCCGTAAGGGCGGAAAGTTCGGTATGGTTGCTCAACGTATCGCCGTACATCACACCCGGACGCATTTCTTCTTCCGGAACCAGGCCGAAAGCCTCCATTCCATACATCACGTCATAGAAAGAACCGCCTTGTGAAAAGGAAACGTCTCCGTGGGTACGCACAGCAGCATCCGCACGATCGAGATAAGTGTTGTAAACCGTAAACATCTCGGATAAATCATATTCACCCTTTCCCATACGGAGCAATTCCGATTCCAGGAATGCCATTGTAGAATAACACCAACAAGTTCCGGCGCGATTCTGGTTCTTAATCGAAGTGATCGGATTCTCCTTTACTGTCGTAAAAACAAACCCTTCTTCCTTTTCTTTCTTCTCTGATTCTTGTGCATGGATTGTTGCGGACATCGTCATGGCGAACAGCATCCCCGCTGCAATAATTGTCTTTTTCATGTAATTCTATTTATATTATGTTATTAGATTAATTTTGAAAGGCAAAGATACGATTAAATTGACAATGAGCAATGGACAATTGACAATTTAAGCTGTATCTTTGCCAGACATAACAACTGTAACAGAAGAAAACATGAAGATCACAATTATCGGTGCCGGGAATATCGGCGGTGCCATAGCACGGGGATTGGCTAAAGGCCATATGTTTAAGGCATCGGACATCACTTGCACGGCACAATCGGAAACGACTTTGGAGAAAATGAGGAATACGAATCCGGATTTCGTCCTCTCGCTGGACAATGTAGAAGCGGTCAAAGGCGCCGACATCATCGTCATTGCCGTGAAACCCTGGCGCGTGGAGGAAATCATCGACCAGATCAAAGGCATACTCAACTACGACAAACAAATCATCGTTTCCGTTGCCGCAGGTATCACCTTCGACCTGTTGAACACCTATCTGACCAAAAACACGGGGTTCGACGATTGCTTGGTCACTCCGACTATTTTCCGTATCATGCCGAATACGGCGATCGAAGTGCTTAGCAGCATGACTTTCGTAGCTGCCCGTAATGCGTCCAAGGAGCAAACGGACTTGATCATTACCATCTTCAACGAATTGGGGAATGCGATGTTGGTCGAGGAACGCCTGATGTCTGCCGGAACGGCTTTGGCTTCCAGCGGGATTGCATTCGCCCTGCGCTATATCCGCGCTGCCATCGAAGGGGGGGTTGAATTGGGCTTTTACCCGAAGCAGGCACAGGAAATCGTCGTCCACACGGTGAAAGGGGCCGTCGACCTCTTATTGGAAAACAAAAGCAATCCTGAAATGGAAATCGATAAGGTAACGACTCCGGGAGGTATCACCATCAAGGGATTGAACGAAATGGAACTCTCCGGCTTCACATCCTCCGTCATCCGGGGGCTGAAGGCAAGCAAATGATGGGATCTATCAATCATGCCCATCTTCCGGCTTTCTACACCCGGATGTTGCCGTTCTCTACACCCCGATGTTCGGGACGGCTACACCCGGATGTACAGAAAAGCCATATATGTATCACCCGAACACTGATAAGAGAGTGTGATATATATGTGATACAGGAGTGATACATAAATCCGGCATGTATCACTCCTGCATCACATATATATCAACGTTCACAAGAGAAAGTGTGATAGAGTGACAGAGGATTCGGCAGAAACGGCATGAACCCTCCGGCCTCACCCTATAATCAGTTCAAATGTCAGATCAGAAAGCGTACGATACGCCGATAGCAGGCATCAAGGCGACAGTATCATAATGTCCGCCGAACGTACGGGGCTGTCCCAACAGATCCAGATCCGTATAAGAGCCGTCACGTCCGAAGCCGGTCACATAAGAGAAAGCCACATCCACCGAAAAGTTTGTCAAGGGACGGAAACTCAAACCGGCTGTAATCCCCAGCTTGTTCATACTCGGAGTTTCAGGATTCAGATAATCGTCCTCAACAGGAGTTTCGTCCAGGTAAGCTCCCAAGCGCACATCCAAACGGCTGGTAGCAGCAAACTGGCCGCCGATGCGATAGGTGCGAGAATTTTTATAGTGCTTCGGAGCATTGATATCATGTTTTCCCAACTCTTCAGCCGGGCTGAAGTTGACGATCAAAGAATTGTATGCTCCCCAGCCTATGAACTGAACTTCGCCAGAGAGCGTCCAACGAGCAGCAGGACAATAGGTCACACCCACGCTCCAAACACTCGGCAACGGCAGTTCGGCAGAGAAAGTCCCTTTATCCAATTCCGGGACTTCAATCTTTTCAGGTACACCGGGAAGTCCTTGCAACTGGCCCAACAATCCGTTTACCTGCTGCAACAAGCCTTTAAATTCCAACTCATTGGCATAATCCAGCGCAATGTCGCCTTCTTTTACCTTTGCCATCACTTTCGAACGATAAGATGCACCGATCGTAATCTTTTCATTCACGTCGAACATCGCACCGATATTATATCCCAAACGCACACCGGCATCCCCTTTCAGACCGACAGAAGCAGCCGATACATAATCATATTTGGCCATAACCTCTTTCAGTTGCTGCGGGATCATTGCCCCCAAAGCCGGATTCCCTGCGGTCAGCTTGCCGGCCAATCCACTCATGGCACCCGGAGCGATCAAAGAACGGTTCAAAGAAATATTGCCAAACTCCATCATCAGGCCCGCTCCGATGCTCAACCGGTCCATGATCTTCCAGGAAATCGTGGGCTGGATATTAAATGCTTTCAAAGATATATCCTGGATAAGATGGGAACCTCTCCAATCATTTCCCCAATGGATGCCGCTTCCAAAAGGAGTATTGACCATTACGCCGGCAGCCAGGTTATCATAAATCTTGAAACCGGCATAAAGATACAAAGGCGTACTGGCCTTATTATCCGTTTCAAAAGAATAATCGTCTGTCAATGATTTATATTTAGCAGTGGCAAACACTCCCGACACGCCTGCCGACAGGTCGATACTACGGTCCATAAATGCCAATCCGGCAGGGTTGAAATGCATACTTTCCGCACCCAGTTTCATTGCGACGCCTACATGCCCCATACCGGCCTGCTTCGTACTCTGTGCGTTTACCTGGTAACCTTCCGCGGCCACATACGTCATTGGAAGCATGGAAAGACATGCCAACGCGATAACTTTCTTCATAAAAACTTTATTTGTTAATACCTATTTCTATTATGCCTTCCCCGACATAAACGGCGGCAAAGATAGATACTTTTTTTAAACATTGCACATTTTTGGCAGAAATGTGCCGCACAGATTGATAAAGGTTGTGCAATCACTCCTTTCTGCCTCCTCCAATTTCCAGCTTTCAATTCTCCATTTTCAATTAAAAAAGTATCTTTGCAGGCGAAAAGGAATGTCTCCTTTTCCGTGTGCTTGCTAAACCACGTACTAAAAACAAGAAAGATATGAAACATCAAGAAGCCGCTTTGGTATGCTTCTCCGGTGGACAAGACTCCACAACCTGCCTGTTCTGGGCCAAGAAGCACTTTTCGCGCGTAGAAGCCGTATGCTTTACATACGGGCAAAAACATTCACTGGAAATAGAGGTCGCACGAAAGATCGCAGCCGATGCCTGTGTCCCGTTCCAACTGTTGGACGTGTCGTTGATCAGCCAGCTCGATCCGAACTGTTCGCTGACCAATGCCGGCATTTCAATGGACCGGGAAAAACCGGCAGACAGCTATCCGAACACGTTCGTGCCCGGGCGCAACATGGTTTTCCTGACCTTCGCCGCTATCCTGGCACGCAGCAAAGGAATCTTCAACCTGGTAACCGGCGTTTCGGAAGCCGATTTCAGCGGTTATCCCGATTGCCGCGATACATTCGTCCGCTCCCTCAACGTCACCTTGAACCTGGCGATGGACGAACAGTTCGTGATCCACACTCCCCTGATGGACCGGGACAAAAGCGAGGTGTGGGAACTGTCTGACGAGTTAGGCGTCTTCGACCTCGTACGGACCCAAACCCTCACCTGCTACAACGGCGTCATGGCAGAAGGGTGCGGCCATTGCCCCGCCTGCAAACTACGTCGCGAAGGTTTGGAGAAATATTTAAAAAGACGCCGGTAAATCATCATTTACAAGAATAAGGAACAGAAATCATGGATACAAGAAAAGATGAACACGAACTGCACCTGTTAGGCGGTTCAACTGTTTACAAACAAGATTATGCTCCGGAGGTACTGGAAGCGTTTACGAACAAACACCCCGAGAATGATTACTGGGTGCGCTTCAACTGTCCGGAATTCACAAGCCTCTGCCCTATCACCGGCCAGCCGGACTTTGCCACCATCTACATCGATTATATCCCTGATGTGAAAATGGTGGAAAGCAAGAGCCTGAAATTATATTTGTTCAGTTTCCGCAATCACGGGGCTTTCCATGAAGATTGCGTCAATATCATCATGAAAGACCTAATCCGCCTGATGGCCCCCAAATATATCGAAGTCACCGGTGTTTTCACGCCGCGCGGCGGCATCAGCATCTACCCGTATTGCAATTACGGCCGGCCGGGTACCAAATACGAACAATTGGCAGAACAACGGCTTTTCAATCATAAGCCATAAAGGACGATTTTTAAAGTATTCTGCAAAAAAACGGCAATAGGGTAACTACCGTATTGCCGTTTTTTATACATTTGCAAGCAATAAATTCTAAACCTAATATAAAAAATTTAGACCATGAACAAAAGCATTACAATGAAGACTGCTTTGGCAGCTCTCGCTTGTACAGCCTGTATCAGTGCAAGCGCACAAAAACAGTACCCCGAACAGGAAAAGATGAAACCGGGGATGTCCGAATACTGGACACCGCAACCGAAAGTAGTCACTCCGGGTGACATCAAAACAAACAGCGCTCCTTCCGACGCCATCGTCCTGTTTGACGGGAAGGACCTCTCAGCTTGGGAAACACCTAAAGGCGGACCGGCCGAATGGATTGTAAAGAAAGGAGTCTTCACTGTAGACAAAAAGAAAGGAGACATTCAGACAAAACAAAAGTTCGAGAACTTCCAGCTGCATATCGAATGGTGCGTACCTGAAAACATCACCGGCACAAGCCAAGGACGCGGCAACAGCGGTATCTTCCTGCAAGACATGTATGAGATCCAAGTATTGGATTGCTACAACAACGAGACATACGTGAACGGCCAGACCGGCAGTATCTACAAACAAACGCCTCCTCTGGCAAATGCCATGCGCAAACCGGGCGAATGGAATGTCTACGATATCATCTATTCCGCTCCTATCTTCAAGGAAGACGGCACTTATCGTGTTCCGCCACGTGTTACGGTCATTCAGAATGGCGTCGTATTGCAGAATAACACGACCATCCTGGGTACTACGGAATATATCGGTTTCCCGAAAGTAGTAAAACATGGTGCAGGCCCGATCCGCTTGCAGTCTCATGGCGACCCCAGCGAACCGATCAGTTTCCGTAATATTTGGATCAGGGAAATGTAAATAATGGATAATTGGCAATTGACAATCAATCAGAAGTAAATCTTAAATTGTCAATTGCCAATTGCTCAGTCGAGCGTTAGATTAAACTCGTCCTTCAACTTAGCCAAAACCGGATTTATATTCAGCAAGTGTTCATACTTCTCTGCCGATGTATAGGCCAAATGTTTCTGATTCGTTTCATCTATACGGACACGCATCTGAATACGGGTATTCTTCAACTGCACCCGCAGATAACTCAATATATCGATACAATTGTTCGTCAACTCATCCTGCTGGCCCGGATTATGCACACAGACTTCAAAATAATAGTTATCCTGCAAGACCGGCTTACAGTTGATCATCGTATTTTTCAGATATACCTTCTTATCAATCGTAGAGGCATAAACATCCCAGTAATGTACCAATGCCTCCTGGCTGAAAGGGCTCTGCATTTCCTGCACCACGGTAGCAGTCTGCGTCGCCGCCTGCGCTTTCGGATGCTCCACCCCTATCTCTTTGATGGAAGTGCCGAACTGAGGCGGACGCGCCACTCTCTTGGGTACAGACGCCGGAGGAGCCTGCGGAATAACAGTCGGAGAAGGCGGCACATGGGTGGGAACTACCTGTTGACGGGAAGTCGCCCCGGTCATTTCCTGCGGAGATTGTACCGGGCGTTGCAAAGGAGGGGCGGATTGTACGGTGTACGTCTGAGCCGCTACAGCCTGTTGTGATTGCGGTTGGGCAGTAGCCTGCCCCGGTCCGTTGGATGCGATCGGCTCAATCAGCCCTTTTTTTTTATCATCGGCCGGTTGTCCGGCACCGCTTAACTGGCAAAGCTGGATAAGCGTAAGCTCCAGCAACAGGCGTTTATTCCGGCTGGCCCGGTAATTCAGGTCACAAGTATTTGCCAGTTCGATCGCCTTGAACAACAGCCCGTCGGAACAACGCTTCGCCATCTCCTTGTAACGTTCACGGATAGAAGCTCCCACTTCGAACAGGATCAAAGTAGCCTCATCCTTGCAAACCAGCAAATCACGGAAATGCGATGCCAGACCGGTTATGATATTCTGTCCGTCAAATCCTTTGCTCAATATATCATTCAGGATCAGGATGGCAGACCGGACATTCCCGGAAAGCATTGCATCCGTCAACCGGAAATAATATTCGTAATCCAGGACATTCAGGTTATCGATAACTGCCTGATAGGTAATATTCCCATTCGTAAAGCTGACCACCTGATCGAAGATGGACAATGCGTCGCGCATACCGCCATCCGCTTTCTGGGCAATCACATTCAGGGCTTCCGGTTCAGCCGTCACCCCTTCGCAGGAAGAGACGTATTCCAGATGTTCCACCATATCGGCAATCGAGATACGCGAAAAGTCGTATATCTGGCAACGGGACAGGATAGTCGGCAGCACCTTGTGCTTCTCCGTCGTCGCCAGAATGAACAAGGCATGATGGGGCGGTTCCTCCAAAGTTTTCAGAAACGCATTGAAAGCCGCCGAACTCAACATATGCACCTCATCGATAATAAAGACCTTGTATTTTCCGATAGGAGGCGGAATGCGCACCTGGTCGATCAGGGCACGGATGTCGTCAACCGAGTTATTGGAGGCGGCATCGAGCTCGTGGATATTATAAGAACGCTGCTCGTTGAAGGCCTTGCAGGATTCGCATTCGTTACAGGCTTCTCCGTCGGCAGTCGGATTCAGGCAATTGATCGTCTTGGCAAAGATACGGGCACAAGAAGTCTTACCCACTCCACGAGGGCCGCAAAAGAGGTAGGCATGAGCCAGCTTGTTACTTTGTATTGCATTTTTAAGTGTAGTTGTCAAGGACTTCTGTCCTACCACACTACGAAAAGTAGAAGGACGGTATTTCCTTGCCGATACAATATAATTATCCATTCTCTGCTTTTTTATTAACAAGACAAAGATAAACAAAATAATTCATTTACCTTTGCAAAAACGAAGTTCCTATGTCACGCATAAAAGACTTTTACAACAAGTATCTATCCAGGATCAATGCCTATTGGCTGGTAACCATCGTGTTCTTCGCTCTGACATTTGCAATGGGCGATAGCAGTCTGTATAAGCGTTATACCTATGATGAAAAGATCCGCAGCCTGGAAAAGGAAATCAAGCATTACCAGAAGGAGATCGAAATCAACAGCAAAAAGCTGAACGATCTGCATACGGATAAGGAAGGCCTCGAACGTTTTGCCCGTGAAGAATATTTCATGAAAAAGTCGAACGAGGATGTGTACATTATTAAGAATAAATAAATGAACGAAAAAGCAAGAACAATCGTTTTCAATATCTCCGCCTTGCTGTTACTCGCCGGTGCGGGATTATATTTAGCATTGCCGGTAATAGCTCCTTACCTGTTCGCCGTCGGGGCGGCCGGCATAGCGGTCAGTTACCTGACAATGCCTACCAAGGATATGGATTTTCGCAGACGCAGGTTGCACCGTTACAATATATTTGCGGGATTGCTGTGCATATTCGCTTCCGCCCTGATGTTCAGCGGACGGAAAGAATGGGTGATCTGCCTGACCATTTCCGCCTTGCTTCAGCTATACACGGCATTTGTCGCCCCTAAAAAAGAAAACTAAAGGCGAAAAATACCTACATATAGTTAGAAGCATTGTCAAAATGGCAATTACAGGAACAATCAAATTACCTAAAATCCGCGATTGATGCGCTTTCCATTTATAAAGACCTTTGCAGCGTTTTACTAACGATACAAAACTCTTTATAAATTGAAAGCGACTATTCTTAAAATTTCCGGTCTATTCATATTCCTCTTGACTGCGATCTCCGCCTCTGCCCAAGACAAGGCGATGATCTCAGGTAAAATCATATCTACGGATAAAGAAACCATAGATTTCGCAACGGTCTACCTGAAAGGAACCACGTATGGCGGAACAACCGACGAACAAGGCATTTACCATCTGAAAGCTCCGGCCGGCGACTATACATTAGTCGTATCCGCCATCGGCTATAAGACGGTTGAGCAACCGGTGAAACTTGCCGGCGGCGAAAGGACCAGGCAGGATATCACCATTACTCCGCAATCGACGGAACTGGACGAAGTGGTCGTTGTCTCAAACGGAATAAGCCGTTTGAAACGTTCGGCATTCAATGCCGTAGCACTCGATACGAAAGAACTGCAAAATTCCAACAGAAGCCTGAGCGAGGCACTGGCCAAAGCGCCGGGAATGAAAGTGCGTGAATCCGGAGGTGTCGGTTCGGACATGCAACTTACGCTGGACGGTTTCAGTGGCAAGCACGTTAAAATATTTATCGACGGTGTGCCGCAGGAAGGTGTGGGAAGTTCGTTCGGACTGAACAACATCCCGGTCAACTTTGCCGAACGCATCGAAATCTACAAAGGCGTGGTCCCGGTAGGCTTCGGTACGGATGCGATCGGGGGCGTGATCAACATCATCACTAAAAAGAAACGGGACAGGTGGTTTGTAGACGCCTCCTATTCCTATGGTTCTTTCAACACACACAAGTCTTACGTGAATTTCGGGCAAACGTTCAAAAACGGATTCACCTACGAAATCAATGCTTTCCAAAACTATTCGGACAATGACTACTACGTGAACGCTCCGGTGGAAAACTTCGAGACCGGAAGCATCGACAGAAGCAAGAAGGAACGGGTGAAACGCTTCAACGATACCTACCACAACGAAGCGGTCATCGGCAAGTTGGGGATCGTAGACAAGAAATGGGCGGACCGGCTGTTGCTGGGTTTCACCTATTCCAATATGTATCAGGACATACAGACCGGTGTGCGACAGGAAATCGTTTACGGGCAAAAGCACCGCAAAGGACACTCCCTGATGCCTTCGCTGGAATATGGCAAACGCAACCTGTTCGCCAAAGGGCTGGACATCGTGCTGACCGCCAACTACAATAAAAACCTTACGACCAACGTGGACACTTCTTCTTACGAATACAACTGGCGTGGAGATAAACGCCTGATGAACTCCGCCGGAGAACAGTCAAGACAACATTCACGGGCAGACAACCATAACTGGAACGGCACGTTGACGCTCAATTACCGGGTCGGAAAAATACACACGTTCACCTTCAATCATGTGTTGAACACTTTCCATCGTTCCAACACCTCCCTGCTTGCGACCGAAGAGATGAAAAGCGCCATTGCCAAAGAAACCCGTAAAAACATTTCGGGCCTTTCCTACCGGTTGATGCCGTCCGAACACTGGAACTTTTCCGCTTTCGGTAAATACTACGACCAATTTGTAGCAGGCCCGATGGCAACATCGAGCACGCAGGACGAATATGCACGCCAGACACGTTCCGTCAACTCATTCGGATACGGAGCGGCCGGAACCTACTTCATCCTGACAGGCCTGCAGGCCAAGCTGTCTTACGAAAAGGCTTATCGCCTGCCGACCATCGAAGAGATGTTTGGTGACGAAGACCTGGAAATGGGCGAACTGAGCATCCGACCGGAAAACAGCGACAACATAAACCTCAACCTGAGCTACAACAAGACATTCGGAAAACATACCTTGTATGTGGAAGGAGGAGTGGTCTACCGTAATACGAAAGATTACATACAACGTAACATCACTGATTTGAGTGGCGGCAGACAAGCGGCGACCTATATCAACTACGGCAAGGTCGAGACAAAGGGGTTTAGCCTTTCCGCCCGCTACAACTTCGCAGACCTGGTAAGCGTAGGCGGCAATTTTACCCAGATGGACGTACGCGACAAAATGAAGACCTCCATTACCGGCAGCGCCGAAAACCTGGCCTACGGGGAACGGATGCCGAACCTCCCCTACCGGTTTGCGGATGCCGACCTGTCGTTCTACTGGCGTAACCTCTGGAAAAAGGGCAATGTGCTGACCGTGACTTACGACAATCAATACCTGCACAGCTTTACTTACTATTCGGCCGCTATCGGATCGAAAAACAACGACTATGTCGTACCGAACCAGTTTTCCCACAATCTATCTCTCTCCTACAGCCTTCAGAACGGACGGTACAACGTGTCGTTCGAATGCCGCAACTTTACAAACGAAGACCTGTACGACAACTTCAGTTTGCAGAAAGCCGGACGCGCTTTCTATGGCAAAGTGAGAGTCTATTTCGGAAATTAATTCAATTATCACAGTTATTAAATATAAATACATTTATTGCAAGATGAAAAAGAATCATTTATTGACCGGTATTGCCGCAGCCTTGCTGGCGGGTGGACTGTTTGCTTCCTGTAGTGACAACGATATTCCGGTACCGGACGAAGGAGGGAAAGACGAAACCCAAAACACGTTCGTAATCCCCGCTTCCACAACGGCATCCGGAAATACGACCAACGTACTGCTTACAGCCGAAAGTGTGGACGAAGGGACCGTCACGACGTTGAACAACGGCCTCGTGAATGACGGAGCCACACAATGGGTTTTCTATAAAGACCGGTATTTGTATGGCCTGACTTACAATCAGGGAAATGCCGGAGACACACGCTCGTATATCCTGAATGCGGACGGCGGACTCGAAGCCCGCTCACAGAGCTATAAGGTCAAACGCTTCACCACCTACGGGGTTTACGACAAATACATCATGACCCTTTCTTCAGGTGACGGCCCGACGGAATGGGCCGACGAGAACGGCTACGTTCCCCAGTCATTCCTGGTTTCCCTTTTGGATGTCGCCGCCCAGACAAAGACGGACAACGACACGAAGAACAAAGCCTATCTGTCCGAAAACTTCTTAGGCAATGGCGAATATGTAACATTAGCAGGCATTTTGGAACATAACAGCAAGATCTATAGCGTGGCCGTACCGATGGGATTAAGCCAGTACGGGACAAAAGACGGAAACGGGAAATGGATCCTGCCGGGTAACGAAGACTTGGTGAAAACCGAATCCGGAGGCTCGAACAGCAGCGCTTACGAAAAAGACGAGCTATTGTGGACACAATATCCGAATTCCTGTTGGGTTGCCATCTTCGACGACGAGACATTTACAAATAAGAAAATCATCAAGACCGATAAGATCAGTTACGCTTGCGGCCGTTTCAAATCGCAATATTACCAGATGATCTGGGCAGCCGACAACGGCGACATCTATGTATTCTCACCGTCTTATGCCAAAACGATGACCGACCCGCGTCAGCAGACCCACTTGCCGGCCGGTGTAGTGCGCATCCCGAACGGAAGCGAAGATTTTGACGATTACTACTGTAACCTGGAGGCGCAGAGCAACGGCAACTCCTTCCTCCGCAGCTGGCATATAACAGAAGACTATTTCCTGTTGCTGATGTACGACCGTCCATTCAGCGAAACAGGCTATACGGCAAATCAGTTGGCCGTATTCAAAGCCGGAGCCGAAAAGTTGACTTACGTGACCGGACTTCCTTCGACCGATATAATCTCCGGTTTCGGAAACTCGATACACGTTGAAGACGGCAAGGCTTACATCGCCATAACGACAACCGAAGGCCATCCTGCCATCTACAAGATCGATCCGGCTAACGCCAGTGCTACAAAAGGCGTAACAGTCGAAGCTACCCAAATAACCGGTATCGGCAAACTGACAGCCCAATGAAAAAGTTCTTTGCGAAAATACATGTATGGTTATCGATACCTTTCGGTATCATCATCGCGATCGTCTGCCTGACAGGAGCAATCCTGGCGTTCGAAACGGAGCTACTGGAGCTTTGCTATCCTTCCCGCTATTTCGTCAAAGAGGCAAAAGGCGAACCGCTTTCGCCGGCCGCGCTCATGGATACCGCCCGCAAGCAACTTCCCGGCTCCATCAAAATAAACGGAATACGGGTTCCCTCCGACCCCAAACGGACCTACCAACTGATTTTACCCGGGAAAAAGGCTGCTTGCTTTATCAACCCCTACACCGGAGAAATCACCGGCATAGACGATGGGAAAGGGTTCTTTATGAAGATGATGCGCCTTCACCGCTGGCTGCTGGACGAATACAAACGGGATGGAAGTTTCAGCCGGGGCAAAGCTGTTGTCGGATATTCGACCTTAGCACTGGCTATTATTATCATAAGCGGACTTGTCATCTGGTATCCGAGAAACAAGAAAGTGCTGAAAAACCGGCTCAAAATAAAAACGAAAGCCGGCTGGTTCCGCTTCCTTTACGATCTGCATGTCTCCGGAGGTTTTTATGCGGCTTTACTTTTGCTTGTCCTGGCATTAACCGGCTTGACCTGGTCGTTCGGTTGGTATCGTGACGCGTTCTATACCGTGTTCGGTATCAGTACGACTTCCCAACAGGCTCACGCCCCGGCATCTGCCGCTCCTCAGAAAACGGCAGGTGACAGAGGAACGAAGAGACACCCTGAAACCGATTACACACAATGGGGCGAAGTCCTGGCCGGCTTACAAAGCCGTTACCCTGAATATCAATCGATCGCCATCCAGGACGGATCGGCAACGGTTTCTACCGCCAACTATGGAAATACAAGAGGGAGCGACCGTTATTCCTTTGACCCGGCTACCGGCAGGATCACCGAAGCCCTATTATACAAGGACCTTCCCGAATCCGCCAAAATAAGAGGATGGATCTATTCCGTCCATGCCGGAACATGGGGAGGAATGGCTACCCGGATATTAAGCTGCCTTGTTTCACTCTTAGGAGCTGTCTTTGCCATAACCGGCTACTATTTCTGGTTCAGGAAGAAATTCGGAAAACCCGACAAGCCATATCGCAAAACCTATCGGACGACCGGGCACAAGAAAAGCCCCGAATAATGCATAGGGTTACGAGGTCTAAAGCATAGGGTTACGGAGTCTAAAGCATAGGGTTACGGAACCTAAAGCATAGAGTTACGGAACCTAACGCTAAACCATGATCCCACAACGCAAAAAGGCTGCCTTCGCATATCGCCAGGCAGCCTTTTCCTATGTACTTCTGATTTCTTTATTTGCCGGAAGAGTAGTTTTTATTCAGCACTTCGAGAAATTCGGCAGTGATGTCGTATGCCGGATTAGATAACAAAATGTTGTCACCCATTGTATTGCTGAAAATGATCTGATAACCTTTTGCCTGGTTGAAAGTCGTCAACTGGGCGACGATCGTATCGCGAAGCTGTCCGTTCAGTTCCATCTGCTTGGCGGCCAATTCCTGTTCTTTCTTAGCCGCATAGTTCTGAAGTTCCTCTTGCTTTTTCTGCAAACGGTTTCCTTCTTGCTGCGCCCTTTCCGTGGTAAGGAAAGCATTGGCCTCATATTTACGTTGGAAATCATTCAACTCAGTCCGTAAGGCATTTGACCGCTGGGTCATATCTAAACGATAATCTTCCTGCATCTTGAGGATACGTTCATTCAGATCTTTCGAATAGTTGTAATTCGATAAAAGAGAGTCTACATTCACATATGCTACAGGGAGCAAATTAGTAGAATCTCCCTCCGTTGTGAAAGCCGGAGCTACTGTTGATTCTTTTTTACTGGAAAACTGCATAACAAACAAGATTATGACAGCTACCGCGAGCACACCATTAATAACGTAGTTAATGTTCTTCATAAAGTGTAAATTAAATCTTTATTTTATTTTATTCTTCTATTTCCTTTATCTTATCATATAGATTCTTCCGCAAACCATCGCGCTTATGCTGGGTTTTAGCACAGCATATACCTTTCTCCCTTAGTGCCGCGTTACCCTCAATGTGTGTATTCGGGAACTTCCCTCCCTTTTTGAAAAGAACTTTTACACTGAGCAACACAACACAAATAACAAGAATTATGACGGTAATCAATAACGTTGTAAGCATTTTCTCTATATTTGTGGACGCAAATATAAGAGTTTAAGTGATTGGAAAGTATGTTTTTGATATTTAATTGTACTTTTTTTCATACAACCCCCTGTTTGCACTGGTATTATTAACTATAGAGTAACATCTATAATATATTGTAACATTATGAAGATTACTGATTTAAAGCCTGAAATCGTCTGGAAGTTCTTCCACCAGGTAACACAAGTGCCCCGTCCTTCAAAAAAAGAAGGAAAAATGATCGAGTTCCTTGAATCGTTCGCCAAACAGTATAAAATAGCCATCAAAAAAGATGCCGCAGGCAACATCCTGATGTCCAAACCGGCTACTCCCGGCAAAGAAAACCTGCCGACAGTCGTTCTGCAATCCCACATGGATATGGTTTGTGAAAAGAACAACGGGACCGCACATGACTTCGACCATGATCCGATCGAGACAATCGTCGACGGGAACTGGCTTCGTGCCAACGGTACGACTTTGGGAGCCGACAATGGCATCGGTGTAGCCGCCGAACTGGCCATCCTCGCTTCGGACGATATCGAGCACGGGCCGATCGAATGCCTTTTCACCGTAGACGAAGAAACCGGGCTGACCGGAGCCAAAGCACTCGAAAAAGGATTCATGACAGGCGATATCCTGCTGAACCTCGATAGCGAAGACGAAGGTGAAATCTTTATGGGCTGCGCAGGCGGTAAAGACACGCAAGCGGTGTTCCATTACGAATCACGCGAGACCAATCCGGACATGCAATATTTCAAAATCGAAGTGAAAGGGTTGAACGGCGGACATTCCGGTGGCGAAATACATAAAGGCTTGGGTAATGCAAATAAAATATTGGTCCGCTATCTTTACCTGTTGAACAACGAGGTAGATTTCAATCTTTGCTCTATCCAAGGCGGTAACCTCCGCAATGCCATCGCCCGTGAGGCACAGGCCGTCATCGGTCTGTATCCGGAAGACAAGGAGACAGCACGCATCCTCTTGAACCACTACACGGCAGACATTGAAAACGAACTGAAACACGTCGATCCGAATGTACGGATTTCAATGGAATCGACAGACCGGCCGGATACATGCATAAGCGATTTATGGGCACAAAAGATCATCTTGTCATTGCACGCTTGCCCGCACGGCGTAATCGGCATGAGCCACGACATCGAAGGCCTGGTCGAGACTTCCACCAACTTGGCATCCGTCAAGATGGGGCCGGACGATACGGTCATCATAGGCACAAGCCAGCGCAGTTCCATCGAATCATGCAAGAATATGATCGCCAACCAGGTCGCATCCGTTTTCAAACTGGCAGACGCAATCGTCACTCATGGCGACGGCTATCCCGGCTGGGCGCCTAATCCGGATTCAAAGATTCTGAAAGTGGCACAGGAAACCTATAGACGATTGTTCAACAAAGATGCCAAGATCATGGCGATCCATGCAGGATTGGAATGCGGTTTGTTCCTTGAAAAATATCCGAATCTGGATATGATTTCATTCGGACCGACGCTTCGCGACGTCCATTCTCCCAACGAACGCATACAGATTGATACCGTCGGCTTGTGGTGGTCCCACTTGCTCGAACTATTAAAGAGCATCCCCGCAAAATAAAACGGTACATTTCCCGTTATAGAAAGAGGATTAACATTTGACGGATGTTTTTCCTCTTTTTTTATGTTAATGCCCGAAAACTTATTTATGATAAATTTGTTTTCTTATTGACATTATATGGTAAATAAGATTTACCTGGACTATTAATAATTAATGAAATGAAAAAATTAGCCGCTCCGTTACTCATATTATTCTTTATAATACTCAACCTGTTGTCGTGCGACGGGCTGGACGAGAACTATTCGAGTAACCCCAACCATCGGCTGAGCTTCTCGGTCGACACGCTTTCTTTCGATACGGTTTTCACCACGATAGGCTCCGCAACCAAAGAGTTCATGATCTACAACCGCAACGACCAGCCTTTGCTGATCAGCGAGATCCTGTTGGCGAGCGGTGAAGAGACCGGCTTCCGCATCAACGTGGACGGGCGTAAAGGCGACCATTTCCAGGATGTAAGGATACAGGCAAACGACAGTTTGTATGTTTTTGTGGAAGTGACCGTCAATCCGAACGCCTCCAACCAACCGTTGCTGGTGGACGATTCCATCATCTTCACCACAAACGGGGTCAAACAGTCCGTCCGCCTCGAAGCATACGGGCAAAACGTAAACCTGCATAAAAACGGGCTTATCCTGACACAGGACACGCATTTTACAGCCGAGCGGCCTTACCTTATATATGACAGCCTGGTTATTTCTCCCGATATCACGCTCAGCATCGATCCGGGCGTTACGTTCTATATGCACGACACCGCGAAGGTTATCACATACGGAACATTGCTGGCCAAAGGGACACGCGAAAAGCCGATTGTCTTCCGCGGGGACCGCCTGGATTTCATTCTGAACGATATCCTGCCCTACGACCGGACCCCGTCGCAATGGGGAGGCATTTTCTTCCGGACGGAAAGCTACCATAATATCATGGACAATGTAATCGTGCGAAACGGGAAAACAGGACTGACGTTCGAAAAGTCGTCTCCGGACGAATCCAAACTGAAATTAAGCAATTCCCAGATCACGAATATGGGAGAAAACCTGTTCTTCGCACTCAATTGCAATATTGAAGTGGCCAATACGGAATTGACGAATGCCGGAGGAGGCGTCGTCGTGCTGATCGGCGGAGAATACCGGTTCATCCATTGCACGCTTGCCAATTTCATGACATTGGAAAAACGTTACACGTCTTGCCTCACGATGGCAAACAATGCGAATGAAGAGGCTTATCCGCTCAAAGCGACATTCGACAATTGCATCATCGACGGCAGTTTCGATGCCGGCAAGGATGCATATAAAGGAGAACTCAATCTATCCGTCGACGGTGCGGCATCATTCGAATACCTGTTCAACCATTGCGTAATCAAAACGAATGGCAGCAACAATGACCGCTTCAAAGAGGTATTGTTCACCAATACCAGTCCGTCCTACAGGTTAAAAGGTGGCGAAAAGAACAAATACCGCTTTGATTTCCGTCCGGATTCGACAACCACCTTAGGAGTGGGAAAAGCGGATATCTTCGTTACGCAACAATATCCGGTGGACCGCTACGGCATAAACCGCCTGACAAACGACGGTCCCGATATCGGAGCCTACGAATTCGTACCGAAAGAAGATGGAACAAAATAAAACGATATGACCCGGATCTTAACTATGACGTTTTTTATCCTGGAATTGTTTTCCTTGTCTTCACAAGGACAGACAGACTTTCGCGTGATGAGCTACAATGTCGAGAACCTGTTCGACACGGAAGACGATCCGCTTGCCGCCGACAATGATTTCCTTCCCTCCGGCAACCGTCACTGGACACCCGGACGATTTTACCATAAATTACAGCAGCTGGCAAAAGTCATCACGGCAGCGGGAGAATGGAGCACGCCGGCTTTGATCGGACTTTGTGAAGTAGAAAACGATTCCGTACTTGTCCGGCTTCTGGACTTCACTCCGCTCCGCCGGCAACATTACCGCTATTGCATGACGCACGGACAAGACACGCGAGGCATCAACGTGGCATTGCTTTACCAGCGGGACAAGTTCCGCTACCAAGGGCACACGGAGCACCCTGTCCGTTTTACCCGCCAACAGCATAAGCATACCCGCAATATCCTGCATGTATGGGGAGATGTGATTACCGGAGACCGGATCGATGTTTTTGTCTGCCACTTCCCTTCCCGCTACGGAGGAGAAAAAGAAAGCGAACCGGACCGTTCGGATGCGGCACGGACCCTGCGCACATTATGCGACTCGATCCATAGCCTCCGTCCAGCCCCGCACATCCTGATCATGGGAGATTTTAATGATACGCCGGACGACACGAGTATCCGGGAAATATTGGATGCCCATCCGGTTCCAATTCCATGCCTGTCCGATTCCGGTTCCATGCCTATGGAACTCCGGACGGATGCCAGTCCGTCTCTCCATCTATACAATCTATTTGCCGGGAACAGGCCGGGTCTTCCGGGCAGTCATAAATATCAAGGGGAATGGAGCCAGTTAGATCAAATCATCCTGTCGTCCTCTCTCGCCGACACCACCTCCCGGATGCAGGTCATCCCAGGAAGCGCCCGTATCTTCTCCCCGCCATTCCTGCTTACAAAAGATAAAACCTGGCGAGGCGAACGCCCTTTCCGCACCTACTACGGTTTCAAATACGAAGGCGGCTACAGCGACCATCTCCCCTTGATCGTCGACTTTCTACTATTGAAATAAATGATTACTTTTGTTTTTCCAAATACACATACAATATGTACAAACTATATATCGCCATACTGGCTTTTTGCATACAGACAATAAGCGCCCAACAACTCCGTCAACCCTTCGATTTCCCGATCTTGTTGAGCGGTAACTTCGGGGAGTTGCGCAACAACCATTTTCATTCCGGAATAGATTTTAAGACACAAGGGGTGGAAGGGAAACCCGTTCACGCCGTACAGGAGGGATATGTATCACGCATATCCGTCAGTCCGTGGGGATACGGAAACGGCTTATACCTGACACATCCGGACGGGACGACGACCGTCTACGGCCATTTGCAACGATTCGTCCCTTCCATCGCCCGATATATCAAGGCGCAGCAATACGAACAGGAAAGCTTCAACGTGAACCTGTTCCTCGACCCGGACCAACTCCCGGTCAAAAAAGGAGAAATTGTCGCCTACAGTGGAAACACCGGAAGTTCGGGCGGCCCGCATCTCCATTTTGAAGTGCGCGACACGGAAAGCGAAGAGGTCCTCGACCCGATCGAATATTTCAAGGAGAAGATAACCGACACCCGCGCACCGAAAATACAGGGAATCCTGGTCTGTCCGCAACAGGGCAAAGGAGTGGTCAACGGCAGCAACCGTAAACTGGAGCTGAAACCGGTCACGGCCAAAAACGGCAAGCAAACCATCACCGGCAAGATCGAAGCATGGGGAGAAGTCGGGCTGGCGGTCAAAGCCTACGATTATATGGATAATACGACAAACATCTACGGAGTGAAAGATATTACCCTCCGTCTGGACAGCCAGACGATCTACCATAGCAACCTGGACCGTTTTGCGTTCGACGAGACCCGCTATTTGAACAGCTACGTCGATTATGAGGAATGGAAAGACCGCCGTTCCTTCTATATGCGCAGTTTCGTCGAACCGGGCAACCGCCTGCGTTTCAGCGAAAGCATCAACCGGGGGATCATTCATATAGAAGAAGAAAAAACCTATCATCTCACGTACACGCTTGCCGATGCATTCGGCAACACCGCCCGCCTCTCCGTTTGGATAGAAGGGAAAGAGCAGGAGATTCCGGAGATCGAGACCGAAGGTACAGAACTGTTTCATTGGATGGCCGACAACCGGTTCGGAGCAAAAGGCATCCGGATGACGATCCCGAAAGGCAATCTGTACGACGATCTGTATTTCCGTTATTCGGTAAAGGAAGACAGCACGGCACTGGCTGATACGCACATGCTGCATAACCGCCCCGTCCCGCTTCACAGCTCGGCGCAACTGTCCTTGCGTTTACGGATCGACACATTGGAAAACAAGCAGCAATATGGTATCGTCCGCACTCAGAAAGGCCGTCAATCCTGGATCGGCGGCACTTACCGGAACGGCTGGATCGACGGCACGATCAAAGAACTGGGCCATTATACGATCGGGCAAGATATCAAAGCGCCGACGATCACCCCGTTGGGTGCCGGCACGTGGATCAGCAAACAGGCATTCGTCTTCCGCCTGTCCGACAACCTGAGCGGCGTGCAAACCTACCGGGGAGAGATAGACGGGCAATACGTCCTGTTCGAGATGAACAGCAAATCGGTCATTACCTACAAGTTCGACAAGGAACGGCTCGAAAGAGGGAAACACACCCTCAAACTAACCGTTACGGATGCCGCCGGAAACCGGTCGGAGTACGAGCATCCTTTTGTCTGGTAAATAAAAAGCCTGAATCTTGGGAATTATCAATTTATTTGTATCTTTGTTCATTTCAAAATCAGGATTTCTTTAAATTAAAAGCAAGACATATAGGTCATGGAAAACAAGGAACTGTTAGAAATGGTAAGAAGCAAGGCGCAAAGCTGGCTTACTAAAAGTTATGACGCTGAAACACGTGCACAGGTGCAGGCTCTGTTAGACAACGAAGATCCGACGGAACTGATCGAATCGTTCTACAAAGACCTGGAATTCGGTACAGGTGGGTTGAGAGGCATCATGGGAGTAGGTTCAAACCGTATGAACATCTACACCGTAGGGGCAGCCACACAAGGCTTATCCAACTATCTGAAAAAGGAATTTGCCGATCTGAACCAGATCAAAGTTGTAATCGGGCATGACTGCCGTAACAACAGCCGCAAATTTGCTGAAATCTCTGCCGACATCTTCTCTGCAAACGGCATCAAGGTGTATCTGTTCGAAGACCTTCGTCCGACTCCTGAAATGTCATATACCATCCGCAAGTTGGGATGCCAGAGCGGTATTATCCTGACTGCTTCGCACAATCCGAAAGAATATAACGGGTACAAGGCGTATTGGGACGATGGCGCCCAGATGATCGCCCCGCATGACAAGAATACGATTGCCGAAGTTAACAAAATCCGCAATGCCAGCGAAATCAAGTTCGAAGGGAACAAGGAACTGATCGAAATCATCGGCAAGGAAATCGACGAACAATATATCAACGACCTGACAAAGATTTCTTTGTCACCGGAATCTATCGCACGCCACCACGATATGAAGATCGTCTATACGCCGATCCACGGAACAGGCGTAACGGTTATCCCGCCGACATTGAAAGCATTCGGCTTCACGAATATCATTCACGTACCCGAACAGGACGTAGTAAGCGGTGACTTCCCTACCGTTGTTTCTCCGAACCCGGAAGAACCGGCCGCATTGGCTCTGGCAGTTGAAAAAGCCAAGGAAACGGATGCAGAGCTGGTGCTTGCTTCCGACCCGGATGCAGACCGCGTAGGTGCAGCCGTCAAGAACAACGAAGGCGAATGGGTATTGCTGAACGGCAACCAGACTGCTTTGATGTTCGTCTACTACCTCATCACCCGCTGGAAAGAACTGGGCAAGATCAACGGCAAGGAATATATCGTCAAGACAATCGTCACGACCGAACTGATCCGTACGATCGCGGAGAAGAACGGTGTCGAAGTGTACGATGTTTACACCGGCTTCAAATGGATCGCCGATGTCATGAAGAAGAACGAAGGCAAGAAAAATTATATCGGTGGCGGTGAAGAAAGCTACGGCTTCCTGTGCGAAGATTTCGTTCGCGACAAAGACGCTGTTTCCGCTTGTGCCATCCTGGCCGAAATCGCAGCCTGGGCGAAAGACCAGGGCATCACGATGTACCAGCTATTGCAGAACATCTACGTTCAGTATGGTTTCTCTAAAGAAAAAGGCATCTCCGTTGTAAAGAAAGGAAAGAGCGGTGCTGAAGAGATCGAAGCGATGATGAAGCACTTCCGTGAAAACCCGTTGCAGGAAATCGCAGGTTCCAAAGTCACGTTATTCTACGACTACGCATCCCTGAAAGGCAAAGATTATGTAGAAAACGAAACATTGACATTGGATATGCCGACAACTTCCAACGTCCTCCAATATTTCACTGAAGACGGAACGAAAGTATCTATCCGTCCTTCCGGCACGGAACCGAAGATCAAGTTCTATTGCGAAGTCCATTCCAAAGTGAAGAGCCTCGACGAACTGCCGGCTGCCGAAAAAGCAGGAGCAGAAAAGATCGAAGCGATCAAAGCGTCATTGGGTATCTGATCCCGGACGGGAAGTAACTGAATATTAAAAAGGAGCGTCATGGCAACAGATGGCGCTCCTTCTTTTTTATTCTAAATCTTTTGCCCCGAAACAAAGCGGCAGCAACGACTCGGCACTTTCGGCCACTACGACCTCTTTCTTTCCACACAATAAGACTTTCATCGGCTTGCCATAACGTTGCTCCGTTTCCAACAAGACCTGGCGGCACGCCCCGCACGGGGAAATGCTCTCGACCTGGCGGCCATTCGTCACGGCGGCAATGGCCAAGGCGATAACGGGCATATCCGGATATTGATGGCCGGCATGAAACAACGTCACCCGCTCGGCACACAGGCCGGAAGGATAAGCGGCATTTTCCTGGTTACTGCCGGTCACGATCGTGCCGTCCTCCAACAGAGCCGCCGCTCCGACATGGAACTTCGAATAAGGGGCATACGATTGTCCGGTCGCTTTTATGGCAGCTTCCATCAACGGCAATTCCTCATCCGGCAATTCAGCAAGAGGATAGATCCGGATTCTTGTCTCCAACTTGATTTCTTTCATAAGGCAGCATTTTAAATGATACAGGCAAAAATACTAAAAATTAAGCCACAATTTGAATGCCGACAGTTTTTCTTCGCTAACCGTCACTTTAGTCTTATAAGGCGGACGTACCGTTACCACGATCTTCCCGTTAAAATAAGGTTCCGCGTGGTCAATGGCATCTATACAAACGATGATCTGCCGGTTAGCCCGGAAGAAACGGGCGGGATCCAACTGGTCCGCCAATTTATTAAGGGACAAATCGACAATATGCTCCTGGGCGTTTTTCGTAACGGCAAACGTCACCTTGTTTTCCGAATAAAAATAGGCTATATCATCTACCCGCAACGTCCAGAAACGATCGACTCCTGAAATCAGAAAGCGGGAACGATAGCGCTTCTCCTTATTTTGCAACGTATCGAGAAGCATATCCAGATAATCCTGCGACTTGACATAACCGTTTCCGATCATCGTCTCATACTTCTGAATGGCATCCGAAAGCCGCTTTTCGTCTACCGGTTTCAAGATATAGTCGATGCTATTGACTGAAAAGGCGCGGATGGCATACTGGTCGTAGGCAGTCGTAAAAATAATCACGGAAGAAGGGTTCGCCGCCGAAAGGAAATCGAACGAATTCCCATCCGCCAACTGGATGTCGAGAAAGATTATATCCGGATGCGGATGCTTGCGAAACCACGAGACCGCTTCGTCGACACTGCCCGGCAGGACGACCACGTTCCATTCAGGACGCAAGCGTGTCACCATCGAATTCAACAGACGGGCAGCGGGTACCTCATCTTCTATTATGACTACATTCAATTTACTCATATCAACAACGGTACTTTTACAATAAACAGTTCTTTTTCATGCAAGACCAGTATCTCCTCCCCTAACATCAACTTACACCGGTTCGACAGGTTTTTCAACCCGACACCTGACGACTCCTGGCTTTTCCGGGGTTGCACCAGGTTACCGACCACCAGACGGCCTTCCTCCAAGAAAATATCGATCTTCATCGGCCGGGCGGATGTGATCGTATTATGCTTAATCACATTTTCCACCAGCAACTGTAAGGTAAGCGGAGGAAGCATAGCTTCAGCCAGATCGGCAGGGATATCGCATACACAACTGATGCAATCCCCCAACCTCACCTTATGCAAAAACAGATAAGAATCCAGGAATTCCAATTCTTCAGCGAGAGAGACCAGCGTCTTGTCCTGGCTTTGCAAGACATAGCGATACACACTCGACAGGTTTTTCGTGAAACGGACCGCATTATCAGGGTTATACTCGATTTCGGCTATTAACGTATTCAGGCTATTAAACAGGAAATGAGGGTTTAACTGGCTTTGTAGAGCCGCATAACGAGCCGTATTGTTTTCTTTCTGCAACGCGGCGGCCTCCTGCTGCAATTTCAAGGTGCTCTGGATAGAACGGTTTGCCAACAATAAGCCCAAGATGACCAACTCGACCAGCCAGACGAGCAGCAGAACACGCCATCCGCCATTGGGGAAGATTAGCGGATCGTTCATTCCGACCAATATCTTGGCAACCACCAGCAAACTGTAATTCAATAAGAGAAACAGCAACATTACGACCGCATAAATCGAAACAATCTTCCATCTTTTCCGGATATTCAACGCGTACTGGCTATTCATCCACGAACTGATCCGCAACGTCGAATACCCCAAGACATTAAAGGCGGCAATAAAAAAAACAAACGCGCCCTTCGAATACAGAACATCCGCCACGTGGGCGGAAAGTTCCGTATAATTAACGAGTAAGAGATAGGAAAAAGCCCCTAACCCGGAAAACAACAAACCATATAAAATTGCATTCCATTTCATACCCGTTTCATCCAAATAAGAGAATATATCACTTCACACACAATCAATATCTGTTTAACGCTTTTATCAATCCCGAATAATACCCCTGTGCAAGCACCTTGGCCTGTACATAATCCAATTGCGAAGTCTGTCGATATGCTTGCGCTTCTATCACTTCCACAACCGATATTTTTCCTTCCGCGTAACGTTCCAAGGCCATCCGTTCGTTCTCACATGCTTTTTCAAGCGAGTTTTCAGCCAGATCGACCCGTTCGAGTGCTTGAGACAAAGAAGTTCGGGCCGTCTGTACTTCGAGGTTCACCTGGTCTTCGACTTGGTTGATCCGGTCATTTGCCATACCGATTTTCATTGCCGAAGCCCGCTTCTCGTTGCGGCGTTTCCCCCACTCGAACAAAGGTACGGACAATTTGGCATATACCGCATAGTTAGGATCCAAATCCGCGCGGAAATCATAACCGGGAGACGAGTAACTTCCGTCAAGCCCGATGTATAACTGCGGTTTGTATCGGGAATCCGTCAGTTTCAACGCACTTTCCGCCATTTTCAATTGATCGTATGCCATGCGTATCTCCGGCCGACCTGTTCCGTCCGATATCCAGATATCGTTCGTGTAACAGACTTCCGGGATGCTCCGATCCATCTCGGTCGTATCCTGCAAATTCACTCCTATCAATGAGTTGAGAGCCATGCGGCTTGTCTCGAAATCACTCTGAGCCTGCAACAGCCGGTATTCCGCCTCATTTTGCTTAACCTCGACCATCAACAGCTCCTGCGGGTCGACCAAGCCCGCCTCTACCCGCTCGCGAATCGTCTGAGCCAGAGTAGCCATCGAATTGCGGTAATCAAGGGCCACATCGACAATTTCTCTGCGTGCTACCGTATTCCAATATTGCATATCCGTCTGATAGCAAACAGCCGAACGGAACAGTTCTTCCTGATTGGCGGCAAACGAATGGCGATGTCCGGCCATACGGATCGATTCCAGAATCCGCCCTCCCGTATAAATGGGTTGGAGCAAAGAAAGAGAAGCCCCGTATTTCAGATCACGACCTTCGAACGTCATCGGCCGTTCCAGAGAAGGAAGAGCCAATGTCAATTGCAACGGCTGCCCGATATACTGGAAATCGGCATTTCCGGACAACTTCGGTTTCCAGTCCGCCTTCGCCGCTTTTTCCAGTTCGATGCTGGCAGAGATATTCTTCTCTGCCGATTTAAGATCATGGCTGTATGACAAAGCCATAGAACGGTATTTTTCGAGCAACGGACTTTGCTGGGAATAAGAAAATCCGGTATAGATCAGGAACACACTTATCAATAGATGCTTTTTTCTCATATCTGTTCTTTTTTAACCTTATAAAATAGCGTGTACAGTGCCGGAGTTACAAACAAGGTCAGCAGTGTAGCAAACGTCAATCCGAAAATAATGGTAGCCGCCATTCCACCGAATGCCACATCAAAAAGCAGCGGTACCATACCAAGGATAGTGGTAGTTGCAGCCATCAGCACCGGACGTGTCCTGGACACGGTAGCCTCGACAACCGCCGTATAGGGGGCAACGCCGTTCTTACGTTGTACGTTGATTTCATCCAGCAGGACAATCACATTCTTAATAATCATCCCCAACAGCCCTAACCAACCGGCAATAGGGAAAAAACCGAAATCGAAACCGGTCAATAACATTCCGATCGCCACTCCGATCAGCGATAATGGCAACACACAGAGAATAATAACCGGTTGTCGGAAGTTGCCGAACAGGGCGACCAAGATCACAACCAACATCAGGAATGCCAGCGGGAAAAACTTGGCAAGAGCCTGTAAACCTTCGCTCTGATCTTTATATTGGGAATCCCAGAAAAAAGTATATCCCTCCGGCAACTTCATCTGTTCCACCTCATCGCGAATCTCGCCATGCACTTCCGCCATCGTATGTCCCGGTTTCACGCCGCACATCGCCGCCATGGACAATTGCCGGTTGTAGGTGCGCACTTGCGGGAACTCCCAGGTTGTTTCGATCCGCTCCGTCACCTGCGACAAGGGAGCCGACCGCTCGCCGTTCCACACGGAAAAGCTCCCAAGCGAACGGACATCCGCCACTTCCGCCCCATCCGATTTCAACAAGACGGGAACCTTTTTCTCGTTATCACGATAGACACCGACCACCGTTCCGTCGTTGATGGATTTGACGGACTCCATCATCGCAGCTTTGGTTATGCCTAACGCTCCTGCTTTGACCGGATCATAGACCGGACGGATCATCATCGACATATTTCCCCACTCATTACGGGCATCGGCCACCTTCGGATTACGGCGCATGATCTCGATCGCTTCCCCTACCAGCGAATCCAGCACAAACGGATCAGGTCCGAGAAAACGGGCTTCGATCACCGCCTCCGTAAGCGGACTCAATTCGAACTTATTGACTTTGATCAGCGGACCGGGAAAACGGGTACGGATCGAATCTTGCAACAAAGCATGCAATTCGCGCGACTCCCTGGAAGACTTGCATTTGACCAGGACTTGCGCATAATTGGACTGCGGGCCGAACGAGACGTTGGACAGATAATAGCGCGGAGGAGTACGTCCGGCATACGTCGAAACCATCTCCGTCTGTTCATATCCCCGGATATAGTCCGCCATCTCCATTGCCAATCGATCCGTTTCTTCGATCTTCACGCCTTCCGGCAACCAGACATCCAAGGTGAAATACTGCTTGTCCAACGCCGGGACAAACACTTTCGGGATAAACTTGAAGCTCCAGGCCGAAAAGACCAGCATCACGACCAGGCTACCGATCGCAACCGTCCGGTGCCGTATCACCCAATGCAGGGAAGAGCGGAACTTCTCATAATATCGACCGGAAAACAACGAATCCTGCAATTCCTCAGGACGAGGACGCCGCACGAACTCCTGGATAAAGAAAGGGGTCTGTGTCAAAGCAAACACCCAACTGAACATCAGGGAAACACCGATAACCACCACCAGCGAAGACAAAAGCTCACCTGTGATATGAGGCGAATAATAAATAGGCAAAAACGTCAGGATCGCAATCACGGTAGCCGCCAACAGAGGAAGCGCCGTTGCCGAACAGGCCCGCATAATCGCCACTCGTTTACGCATGCCACGCTGCATGTTGACCAATGCCGAGTCCGACACCACAATCGCATTGTCGACCAGCATTCCCATCGCGATGATAATGGCAGCCAACGACATGCGTTGCAGTGCTATTCCCGATCCGAACATGACGATCAAAGTCGCAAAAATAGAAAAGACCAATCCGCTCCCGACCAGGATTCCATTCTTGAATCCGATAAAGAACAACAGGATCGCCACCACGGTAACGACCGATATGATCAGGTTAAGGATAAAACCCTGATTGGCCACATCCGATTCATATCCCTGATCATATATGGATTGCAGTTCGAATCCTTCCGGCATACTTTCGGACAACTCCCCGATACGCGCTTTCACCGCCTCCGCCATGTCCACCACATTTCCAGTCGGGACGGTAGAGATGGCGATACCGACAGCCGGGCGACCGTCTATCCGCATCAGGTTGGAAGCCGGTTGCTGATAGCTTTCTTCGACAGTCGCAATATCGGCCAAGCGGAAATATTCTCCGGTACGCGAGACAATCGTCAGGTTCCGGATATCGTCCGGCGAATAGAAATTTCCGGTCGATTCGATCCGGATCCGGTTCTGCCCGGCATCGATCCCCCCGGCATCCACTACCCGGTTCTGGGCATCGAAAGCACGGGCGATGTCGGCGGTCGTAATGCCGCTACGCGCCATCACGGAAGGACTGACGGACACATCGATTGTCGGCGTCCGGACTCCGTATATTTCAACTTTGGCAACATCCTTGACCTTCAGCAGCTCATTCTTGACACCTTTGGCCTGGTCTTCCAGTTCGCGATACGTGTACCCGGTTCCGGTCAGACCGTAAAACACGCCCAGGACATCGCCGAAATCGTCATTTACAATAGATGTTCCGGCTCCTGCCGGCAACTTTCCCTGTACATCGTTCACCTTCCGGCGCAACTTGTCCCACAACTGCTGCATCTCGTCGGCCCGGATTTCCTTTTTCACATAGACCGTGATCTTAGACAGGCCAGCCCGGTTCTCCGTCTTCAGGTAATAGAGTTCGCCGAGCGATTGGATCGCCTCTTCCAGCACATCCGTCACCTGTGACTGCACTTCCATCGGGGATGCGCCGGGATAAGGCGTCAACACCAAAGCCTGCTTGATCGTAAAAGGAGCGTCTTCCAACTTCCCCATCTTGGCATACGAGAAAAGTCCTCCGGCCAGGACCAAGACCAACAACAGTATCGTGACTGCTTTCTTTTGCAGAAAATACTTTACCAGCTTCATCGTTTCCCTTTTTCTGAAATTGATACTTTCCTACCGTCCGACAAGAAACGAAGCCCGCTTGTCGCCACCATTTCACCCACTCGCAACCCTTCCTCGATCCGGACAGTCCCGTCCGGCAATAACTCGCCGACCGTTACGGACTGTCGGGTAACACGGCTTGTTTCAGGACTCACCACCCAGACAAAATCGCCCACCGAAGGACGATGGCAAAGAGCCGCCTGCGGAACAGAGATACTCCCGGAAACCACAGGAGCAGATTGCAGTAAAGCCTTACCCGACATACCGGACAGCAACCGGTTTTCTTCATTCGGAAGAATGGCTGTCAATAAATATGACAGGTTGTTACGGGTCGTTCCTTTGGACACCTCGACAACGTTTGCCGTATAAAGCCGGTCGGGCTGTGTGTCGAAACGCAGACGAATCGTATCGCGGGGTCGTATGGAGCAAGCGATATCCTGTGTCACATAGACTTCTATTTTAAGGCGGTCGATGTCGATAAAGGAAATCACAGGCTGCGAAGCCTTTACATCCTGAAACTTTTCCAGATAAACTTCTCCTACATATCCGTTGAACGGAGCTACCAGCTTCGTATCTTCCAATTCATTCACGGCTATCTCGAAAGACGACTTTGCCGACACATAATCCGCTTTCGCTTTCTCATAAACACTGGCCGCCACGTTTTCTTTCTCAAACAAGATCCGCACACGTTCATATTCGGCTTTTGCCTGGAGATAGGCCGCCTCAGCACGGTTCCGGCGAATCCGGAAATCACGCGGATCGATCCCGGCAATGATACTTCCACGCGTATACCGGCTACCGGCATACACGTCAAACTGGTCGATCGGACCGCTCACACGAAAAGAAAGCTCCGAGATCCGGAACGGTTGGGCAATAAAGGCAAACTCCGTATTGCCTTCAAAGGAAACAGGCGATACCCGGGCTGTATTCACCTCTATACCCGATTCTTGCTCCACATCTTTACCTTTACAGGATGCCAGCAACAAAGCAACACAGGCAAACAGAACTGGATGTAATCTTATCTTCATAACACTTCTTTTAAATTCCGCCCAAAAGTAAAAGTCCTGTTCGGTTATGGACGGAAATAAAATCCCGAAACCGGAAAAAACGTACCTGAAACCCCTATTCCAGTAGACACGTGGTTGCCGAATATGGAACATTGACGCCATAGCTTGCGCCCTTATCCCCTTATTGTCATATTTTCAAAAAAGGCATTGGTCCAAATCGAAACTACTACCGCATCTATTTCGAATTTATACCCCATTTAATTCAAATGGGTCTTGTTCACTTTTGCTGCCTTATACACAAATCATCATTCTTTTGAGTAGTTCTATGCTTCCTCGTCCATAACACATTCTTTTAATCATCTTTAATTTGTTGACAAATCCTTCTGTAGTAC
>NZ_CDRTCT010000027.1:0-86871 GCF_977054455.1 Parabacteroides sp.
TCACAAAACTACATCTGTACACGAAAATGTGTTTGAGATATAAAGCTCGAAGAGGAAATTAATATACTGACTTTCAAACAAAGGGCAGTGGAGAGCACACGTGCTCTTTATTTATAGAGGAAATATAGTAAAAAAGATGATTCCTGAACAATCTTAGACAATATCAAACATAGAAATCAAGGCTCACCTATACCTTTGCAATGAAGACAAGCTAAGAATGGGTAGCAGGCTCCTCCCGAAACAAAACGCCGCCTTTCTTCCCATAAAACCTGAAGTTCAACTAAATAAATAGTTTTACATCAGAATTGCTACGATTTATCAATGCTAATAGAGGTAAATATAGTCTTTAGGCTATCAGATTTAGGCCAAAAAAAGAGGGTGTCTCAGTGATGAAACATCCTCTTCTTCTTTTATATAAATTCCCAATAATTATCTCAGGCGGTCCAAAGAACGAACCAGCGCTTCATCCGCTCCGATGTTACGAATAGCCAGATAATCCAGAATCAGGCTAACCAGCGGGAAAGAAAGGGCGATCTTCAGGCTCAATGACAAAGGATCAATCCGGCTGTTCAGATTCCAGCAAAAGAAGGCAAACAGGCCATAGAAACCCAACATTAAAATCGCGTTAAATATACAAAGGCGTATTTGAAGGATTCTTTTCTTAAACAGGAAGATCGTCAGAAGAGCCAGCAAAGAGATCACGACTGCCAAAGCAAACAATCCCCATGTAGGATAAATAAGTTCCGGCTGGGCTGCCATCGTACTGACGCCGGTCGCATCAAAAGTAAACAACTGGTCACCCGACTGCAACACGGCAAGCGGCAAGAACAGCAAGGCGGTCGTCAATGCCACTATAACAAGCAAATAAACAGTTTGTATTCTCTGTAACATGATAATTGAAAAATTGAAAATTGAAAACTGAAAATTGAAAAATACAGAGCGCATGGGGCACCCGATAATTTTCAATTCTCAATTCTCAATTTTCAATTCATTATAGGTTATTCTTTTCTTTTGCAGGGTTCTTATGATACACCTTACCATCTTCATACTCCTTAGCTGCGATCAAAGTCGGTTTCGGGAGCTTTTCATAGTAACGTGAAATCTCGATCTGCTCTCTGTTTTCAAAAACTTCTTCCAGATTATCATTATAGGAAGCAAATTCCTGGAGTTTCTTTTCCAGATCCTGTTTCATCTCAACAGAAATCTGATTAGCACGTTTACCAATGATTGCAACAGTTTCATACACATTGCCCGTATCTGCCGACAGCTTCATCATGTCGCGGGTAACTGTATTCGACGGAGCGTTTGTCTTTCTGTAATCCATACTTACTTTATTGATTAGTTGTTTCGTTAATACGTATCTGTTATTCGCTTGCTGGCATAGTCGTAGAACTTCTGAACCTGTTTTACATACTTGCCTTCGGGATACTCGTTCATGTAGTTGTAGTATTCATCCACAACTTCGCGGTAACGTCCCTGCAACTTTTCTTCCACACTCACTATCGCCAGTTCATATTTGGAACGGATGATATAGAACATGAACTCTTCCCTGTACTTTGAATACGGATAGTTCTTAAGTGCGTTTTGCGCGGTAATCACACATGAAAGATAGTTGTTACCCATATAGGTACCCAGGTTGAAATACAACCGGACTGCCAGCAACTCCTTATAGGCGAGCTTTTCCTGCAGTTCGAACATGATGTTCTGGGCTTCCTTGGCCCGTTCGCTTTGCGGGTAATACTCCAAATACAATTGCAACTGGTTAATGGCTTCGTAGGTTTGTGCCTGGTCCAAGCGGGGGTCCGGTGAATCCAGATACAATCCATACCCCGAATAATAACGGGCCAACTCGGTGTACTCGCCTTTCGGATAAGTCGTATAATAGGTATTGAAGTATTGCGAAGCTGTCTGATAGTCTTTTTGGCCGTAATAGCTTTGTGCCAGCAGATACAAAGATTCTTCAGCTTGAGCCCTACCTTTGAACACAGGCACCAATTCATCCAGTAAAGTGGCAGACTTCGAATATTGTTTTGCATTGAAATATTTCTTTGCATACGAATATTTCAACTCGTAGTCTGTACTTTTCAGTATCTTGTTATACTCCCCGCAGGAAGATAACAGAACCGTAATCATCATCAATAAAAATACAACCTTTTTCATTCACATACTTTTAGCGCGCAAAGTTAAAGTTTTCCGACAAATAAACGAAGCGCTTAACGTTAATATTTACAACTTATATAAGTCACTGGCCGCGATAAGCTCCAGTTTATTGGCCTTCAGGACCTCCGCACACTTCTCCACATTGTCGGGACGGATGATCACATTGGCCGCCTCGCCCTGGGAAAAAGCATACATATACTCAATAAATATTCCGGCTGAAGTAATAATATCCATTGCTTTGGCCAATGCTCCCGGCTGATTGGGACAATGCAGGCAAACCACATCGGCCACGCTCACGGCATACAAACGATCGCGCAAGACCTTGATGGCGGTATCCGTATCCGACACGATCAAACGCAAGATACCGAAATCCGAATTTTCAGCAACTGTGAAAGCGGACATGTTTACGCCGGCTTCACCTAATATTTTTGCAACTTCCGTAAAACGGCCTTTCTTATTCTCCAGAAAGATAGATAACTGTTTAATTAACATGGGGGATAAAATTTGATTTATAACTAATTATTTGTGATTGATGATTCTCTCCTATTCCAGTTTACGATTATCGATCACATGCTTGGCCTTACCCATACTCCGCTCGATGCTGCGCGGCTCGACAATCTTTATATCGGGTTGCAAACCGATTACGCTTTGCATACGGTTTGCGATTTTCTTCTTCAAGGCGATCATCTTGTTCATTTCGTCCGAATAACATTCCTGACGCACTTCCACTTGAATCTGGAATGTGTCGGTATTGTTCACGCGATCGACCACAATCAGATAGTGCGGTTCGAATTCCGGCATTTCCAGAATGACCGATTCCACCTGTGACGGGAATACGTTGACACCCCGGATAATCAGCATGTCGTCACTACGTCCGAGAATACGTCCCATACGCACGGCCGTACGGCCGCATTCGCATTTGTCATAGATCAAATGCGTCAAGTCACGCGTACGATAACGGATCATCGGCATCCCTTCTTTTGTCAATGTCGTGAAAACCAACTCTCCGTGCTGTCCCGGTTCAACCGGCTGCAAAGTAACGGGGTCTACAATTTCAGGGAAGAAATGGTCTTCCCATAGATGCGTGCCGTTCTGGCATTCGCACTCGCCCCCGACTCCAGGACCGCAAATCTCCGTCAGCCCGTAAATATCATAAGCCTTGATATTCAACTTGCTTTCCAGTTCCTTACGCATGTTTTCCGTCCAGGGTTCAGCGCCGAAAGCACCGACGCGCAATTTGAATTCTTCCAACGGTATGCCGGATGAGTGAATCGTTTCTGCCAGATACAACGCATAGGAAGGCGTGCAAGCCAACCCCTTAGCCCCGAAATCGTGCATCAACTGAATCTGCTTCTGCGTATTACCGCTGCTCATCGGAATTACCGTCCCGCCGATATTCTCGACCCCGGCGTGTGCTCCCAAGCCTCCGGTAAACAGGCCGTAACCGTATGAAACCTGCACCGAATCATTCTTGGTCAGACCATAAGCGGTCAGACATCGTGCCACCACTTCAGCCCAGATAGACAGATCTTTCCGGGTATAACCGACAACAATAGGCTTTCCCGTCGTTCCGGAAGAAGCGTGCAACCGGACAATCTCGGACATCGGCACGGCCATCAGCCCGAAAGGATAATTGTCCCGCAAGTCCTGTTTAACGGTAAACGGGAGCTTCACTATATCGTCAATAGAATGAATGTCTTCCGGAGTAATCCCCATTTCCTGCATTTTCTTACGGTAGAAAGGAGAATTATGATAAGCGTGTTCAACAACCCGCCTTAAGCGGATACTCTGTAATTTCCGCATTTCCTCGCGGTTCATACATTCGATAGTCTCGTTCCAAATCATGGTATCAGTTCGTTATCTTTTAATGTTAATAGTCTAAATCAGTTGCAAAGTAATAACTTTTTTGCAAAGAAACCTTCTTTTTGGTTCTCCTTTTATACCTCCTCGCGTTTATCTTATCGTTTTCATCCGTCTCCGAACTTGTCAAACAGCGCATGAACCCTTTTTACAGAGACTATTTGTCGCAAAGGTATGACAAAATGAGACATGTTGCCTACGGAAACATTTGCACATCGCCGACAACTTCTTTTCCTTTGCATTTACGAAAATAAACGACTCAATATTTACAACATGAACAAGGCAGAATTAATTCAGGCTATAGCCGATAAGACATCTTTGGAAACGAATATTATAAGGACGGTAATAGATGCATGCGAAGTTGTTTTGATGGAAAACGTCCCGCAGCCATACCTGCAATCACCGGATTTCAAAAAAGCGGATTCATTCGACAATGACAAGGATGTAAAAATAGTCCAGTTTCCTCATCCGGTTACAACAGGACAGCAAACAAACTAATAAACAAAAGCAAAAGTGTTTGCATGCATCCACATCTTGCGGCCTTCTACATCCGGGTGTAGCCACTCCATAGACCCGGATGTTCAGGTCCCATACATCCGGGTGTTCAGCCGGAGATCCTACTACTTCACTACTAATAAGGTACTTATCTGTCACAAATAGCTTATTCGGTTTTGTGATAGATAGTGATAGATGTGTGATAGATGAAAACGCCATCTATCACACATCTCACGCCTTAATTAACAAGGCACACACGTAAAAGTGTGATAGAGTGACAGAGATTTATGAATATCATGGATTCTTCGTCATGGCAATTACCTATTATTATACCATACCGGCCCCGGCCGGTTGCCCATTTCAAACTCCAATGTCTCACCATTCATAATCTGCTCATGGGTAATATAGCTCTTGTCATACGGTTGGCCGTTCAACTTCACAGACTGGATATAGATATTTTCACGGCTTACCGCCGGAGCCAGGACCGTGAAAGTCTTGCCGTTTGCCAGATGCATCTTCACTTCCGGGAATATCGGAGTTCCGATCTCATACTTGCCACTGATCGGATCGACCGGATAGAAGCCCATCGAACTGAATACGAACCAGGCCGACATCTGTCCGCAGTCTTCATTTCCACAAATACCGTCCGGAGCATTCTGATACAGGTCATGCAGGACCTCAGCCACATACTTCTGCGTCTTCCAGGGCTGCCCTACTTTATTATACAAATAAATCACATGATGGCTCGGTTCGTTGCCATGCGCGTATTGCCCGATCATACCGGTACTGAAGATCGGCAGGTCTTCATTCGATTTCGGAACATAGGTGAACATACTGTCCAGTTTCTCAGCGAAACGTTCCTTGCTTCCGACCAGGCCGATCAAGCCGTCCAGATCCTGGGGGACAGACCAGAAATATTGCCAGCCATTGCTTTCACAGATATCTTCGGTATAATCGTCGGGACTGAAGTTTGCGGCGAAGTTCCCTTTCTCGTCACGCGGCTGCATGAAAGAAGTAGCCGGATTGTAAACATTCCGGTAGTTCTGAGCACGCTTGTAGAACTCATCGGCAATCTCTTTCTTGCCCATCTTCTCCGCCATCGTGGCAATGCAATAATCATCGTAGGCATACTCCAATGTCTTGGACAGCGACCAGTTCTCCCATTTCTTCGGGTCACTGTCGGCCGGAACGTATCCTAACTTCTTGTAATCGCCGATTCCCCGGTAATCGTCACGGTTGGCCGTCGCGATGCAGGCCTCAAGCGCTTTTTCCGGATCGAAATTACCGATGCCTTTCAGATAAGCATCCACAATTACGGGAACGGCATGATAGCCGATCATCATATCGGTTTCCCAACCATACAAATTCCATAATGGCAAAGCCCCCTTCTGTTCATAGAATTTCAGGAAGCCTTTGATCATATCGTTTGCGCGTTCCGGTTCGGTATAGGTAAACAGCGGATGGGAAGCGCGATAGGTGTCCCACAGCGAGAAAGTGGAATAGTTCGTCCATCCGTCCGCCTTATGGATCTGCTGATCCGGACCGTAATAGGAACCGTCCACATCACTGTAGATAGTCGGGGCGATCATGGAATGGTACAAAGCAGTGTAGAACTTCACCAGGTCATCGGTATCCGAACTCTTCACCTCTATCTTGGAAAGCTGCTTGTTCCATGACTTGGCAGCCTGCGCCTGATAATAATCGAAATCGTCTTTCGGAACCTCCGCACGCAGGTTCTTGCCTGCTCCTTCCATACTGACGCCGGATATGCCGGTCGTCACCAGGATCTCCTCATCTTTCTCCGTATTGAAATCGAAACGGGCGATATAGGCCGTACCGATCCAGCCGCGATCTTTCGTCGAAATGGAAGTCGTGTCCAGATGATAAGCCGCGAAAGGTTTCGAGAAACGAGTCTCAAAATAAACATGCTGCAAAGGAGACCAGCCCTGCGAGAAGCGATATCCCCGGATCGTCATCGAATCGACCACCTCTATACGCGAATCCAACGTGAAATCCCAGTTCATCGCCTTTTTGAGGTTCAAAAATACGGATGCCTCCGCTTTGGGGAACGTATAACGCTGAATGCCGCAACGTTCGGTCGCGGTCAACTCGACATTAATATTGTAGTCCTGCAACAATACACGGTAATAGCCAGCCGAAGCCGCCTCGTCGTTATGCGAGAAAGTCGAATATATGCCCAAGGGAGCAGGCGCTTCCTTATACGGGCGTGTCACCGGCATGAAAGAGATATCGTACAAATCGCCCGCACCTGTCCCAGACAAATGGGTATGGCTGAAGCCGGCGATAGTCGTGTCGGGATAGAAATAACCGGAAATACGGTCCCACCCGGGAAGCCCGTTGTCCGGGCTCAACTGAACCATTCCGAAAGGGACTTGCGCCCCCGGATAGGTATTACCGGTAAAGTCTGTCCCGATAAAAGGATTTACATATTGTGTATAATCATCCGCCTCCTGTTGTTTTTCGGGCGTGCAGGCTGCTAAAGCCAGCAAGGAGACCGCCAATAAGGATATGTGCCTCATGTTTACATAATGTTTTAGTCTTGCCAAAGATACAAAAAAAGAGACGCACAATAAAAACTGTACGTCTCTTCTATAACTATTTTACGATGCCCGTAGTTTTAGGCCGGTGCGATTTCCGTACTATCTTCATCCTCATCGTCAAGATCATCTTCGGGCGGAGCCTTCTTCACAAAGAGGGCGCTCAGTTCGAACAGCCCGTACAACGGGAAGAACACGATACTTAATGTGAACGGATCGCTGCTCGGAGTAATGAATGCAGCCGCAACAAGCAGTCCGACAATTGCATGCCGTCTATACTTATGGAAGAACGATCGCTTCAGCAAACCGATCTGCGACAGCAGCCACGAAACCAACGGCATTTCAAAGACAATTCCCATCACAAAGATCAGCATCAGGAAATTATCCATATACGAATCCAGAGATACCTGTTCTATGATATTAGAGCTCAATTCATACGTTGCTAAAAAACGCAGTGTCATTGGAAATACCATAAAATATCCGACAGCACATCCGATAAAGAACATGATCGTTCCTAAGAGAAATACCCATCTGACATTTTTCTTCTCATTCTCATACAAAGCCGGACTGATAAATTTCCAGATTTCCCACATCAGATAAGGGAATGTAAGCACAAGAGCCAGCCAGAACGAGGTGGTCATGTGAGTAAAGAACTGAGAAGCCAGTTTGATATTAAAAATCTGCACATGAAAATTATCATTACAGAAGTCCGGCAATACATCAAACCACGGACTGATATTCATCAACCACTGGTTCAACCCGCAAAGCCATCTGTAAAAGATAAAATCAGATGAACAAGGAGCCTCTATCACACGGTGGAATATACCATTTTCCCCCCGCATAAAGGCGAAACTGACTATAGCAAAAACAAAGAGCGCTAAAAAAGAACGGAATAGAGTCCAACGAAGTGCTTCCAGGTGATCCCAGAACGACATTTCTTCTTGTTCTAATTCTGCCATCTTTTACTTCTTATCCGTATCGTCCAGCTTAATGTCGTCTTCTAATCCTTTTACACCGTCTTTGAAGTTCTTCACACCTTTACCGATACCTTTCATCAGTTCAGGTATTTTTTTACCGCCGAAAAGCAACAACACAACAATGGCGATAATGACAATTTCGCCTGTACCTAAGTTTCCAAGAAATAATAATTGATCCATGATATTGTATAAATTAGTCGTTAATATTCCTGTTATCGATGGGGCAAAGATACAATTTGTAATGAATAGTACCCCAATTATTCTAAATTTATTACCTTTGCGCCATCTTAAAAAACTGAAATTAGAAAAAGATTAGAAAAAATGAAAGCGTATGTATTTCCCGGTCAGGGTGCACAGTTTGTCGGAATGGGAAAAGACCTTTATGAAAACAATCCTCTTGCAAAAGAGATGTTCGAGAAGGCCAACGAAATCCTCGGTTTCCGCATCACGGATCTGATGTTCGCCGGAACAGACGAAGATCTGCGTCAGACAAAAGTAACACAGCCTGCCATTTTCTTACACTCAGTCATTCTTGCAAAAACATTAGGTGACCAGTTCAAACCGGATATGACGGCCGGACACTCTTTGGGAGAATTCTCCGCGCTTGTTGCAGCCGGAGCATTGTCTTTCGAAGACGGACTTGTCCTGGTATCCAAACGTGCTATGGCGATGCAGAAAGCCTGCGAAGCCACTCCCTCGACAATGGCTGCCGTTCTGGCATTGCCGGACGAAAAAGTAGAAGAGATCTGCCGGAGCATCGAAGGCGAAGTAGTCGTATGTGCAAACTACAACTGTCCGGGACAGCTTGTCATCTCCGGTTCGGTACCGGGTATCGACGCTGCTTGCGAAAAGATGCTGGCTGCCGGAGCAAAGCGTGCACTGAAACTGAAAGTGGGCGGTGCCTTCCACTCCCCCCTGATGGAACCGGCCCGTGCCGAACTGGCTGCCGCTATCGAAGCGACTCCGATCCACAAACCGGTTTGCCCGGTTTACCAGAATGTAAGTACAAAAGGTGAAACTTGTCCTGAAACAATCAAGGCTAACCTGATCGCCCAGTTGACGGCGCCGGTTCGTTGGACACAGAGCGTTCAGAACATGATCGCCGACGGCGCCGATCATTTCATCGAACTCGGTCCGGGTGCCGTACTTCAGGGATTGGTGAAGAAGATCAACAAGGAGGTGACTACCGAAGGCATGCAATAAGCAGTCAGTATCCTATTCATAATAAAAAGGTTGGCAGATGTTCGATCCGGAACTATCCTGCCAACCTTTTTGATTTATCCGATATGGGATGTATATGCCGTTTTACTTCAGATTCCACCACAAGGCAGTACCGACCACATCCGGTCCGCCGAGCAGTTCGAGGGCTTTGTTATAACCATCAAGGTTGTTCGTCTGGATATTGGCCGGGTAGCGGTAACGCTTCGGATAAAATTCCAGACGGCATTCCTTCGAAGTGGCAACCGTCATCGGAACCTGGTTCAGCGGGTTGTAGTCTTTTTCGACAGCCTGGTTCTCGAAGAAAGGCAAGCCGATACGGCGATGATCGCTCCAAACTTCTTCGGGCAACCAGGGAACCTGGGCAATATATTTCTGCGTGAAGATCTTCGTCATCGCGTCGTTGTTATAGGCGCCGCCCCGGTAGATGGAGTTTTTGGGATAGGTGTACGTCATCGTCTTGTTCTCTTTCGTATAAGGATCGACATAATTTACGGCATAAGGCTTTGCCTCCGTCGTATGGTCGAAATTGACGGATGTCCCGATCCGGTTATACTCGGTGGAAGACAGATACGCCCCTACTTCACTCAACAAGCCGTGATATTCGAAACTGGCAGTCACTCCGTCCTCATAGTTCGATTTGGGAGAACCCGGAACATTCCAACCGCGCACGCCGGCTTCGGCAAGCAGAAAATAGCTTTCCCACGGCCCGAAATAGACACGTTTCTGAGTGCTCATACGGTATTGCTTGGATATGGACGGATAGTTGTAGTTCTTTCCGGTCAGTTCGGTAGCCAAACCGCCTTTCACATCCCATTCGCCGGCCACCCATGTGCCCCAGGTGTATTTAGGGTCGATGGTCAGCATCGGCTTCGTGTTATCGTTCGGATCGAAGAGGGAGACCGGCTTCACTTCGCTGGCCGCCCCGATATAGTCGGAATAGACCACGCCGTCATTCCATCCGACCACGCTGAACAGCTTCGGTGCCCGCGGATCGACATATTGCGGAACACCGTCGAAATAGAATCCGGCGCACGGATCGTTCGTCGTCAATGGGAAATGCTTATAGAGATACAAGCCCATATATGTATGCGGATCCTTCAGATGCGTCTTCAACGAATCAGGCAGCGGGAATTCGTTGTTTCCCAAGCCGACCACGAGATTCTTGAATGTAACGGACATCGCCTGTGCATTCCAGGTACGGGACATGACGCTGGTCAGGTCGCTCCATCCGTCCTTTTCCTGTACACCGGCAAGTTCGGAGAGTGAAGAAATATACCCTTTCGAAGCAGCATCTTCAAACTCACTCTCGGCCAGTTGCGGATTGGCATTCACGATACGCATAGCCAGACGCATACGCAGGGAATTGGCATATTTCTTCCACATATTCACATTTCCGGCATAGAAAGCGTCTTCAGCCGACATCGGCGACATGTCGATCGACGGGTCGAGCGCCGCCTCCGCTTCCTTCAGTTCTTTGAGAATAAAGGTATAGATCGCTTCTACACTGTCGTACTCGCCCGGAACGCCCGAAAAAGCATCCAACGCCGGAATCGGCCCGAACCCGTCAGAGACCTCCGAGTTCAGGTAAGCCCGCCAGATACGCGCCATCTGGATCACATTCTTATAATACGGATAGAGATCGGCTTCGCCATCGGCCACTTTCTTTTCGCCCAGCTGAACGGCTTTAGTCGCCTGGTTCAACCATTTCACGGCGTAGTCGTTGCTCAGGTAGCGCGTGATATAATCATTATTATCCGTACCGATCGTGAAACCGCTTCCCCGGTTGAAACGGGACGCCCGGTTCCAGGTCAGGATAAACATACGTTCGGCGATCTCCGGATTCATCTGGTCGCCGATGATCGAGGCGTTCAGGAACCATTCAGGCTTCACCTTGCTTTCGTCCACCTGGTTAGGATCTTCATTTATCTCCTGAAAATCGTTACAGGAAGAAAACAATGCCGCCATAGAGAATAGGCCTGCTAATATTTTATTTTTTGTATTCATATTATGTTGTTTCTCTTTATATCGTTTACAAAATGATTGCAAATTATCAAAAGCCGGATACGTTCTGTAAGCTTTTTAGAAGCCGACCGTCACATTGAACGTGAACGAACGGCTTGTCGGAGCGGCTCCGTTTTCGAAACCGGTCGCATTCGTGTTGGTTGCCGAAACAGATTCGGGGTCGATGCCCGGCAGGTTGTAATGGATCATCCATACATTGTTGCAGGTAGCAGACAGATTCAGACGCTGGAACGGCGTCTTTTTCAGCATAGCTTTGTTGAACGTATATCCTAAGGTGATGTTACGCAGACGTATATTAGTCGCGTCATACGTGAAGACTTCCGGCAAACCGTAATTGCCGGTCGACCCGATCCGTTCCCAATAGTTCTGGTGGGTGACCGGGACATTGTTTTCCACATATCCCCCGTCTTTCCGGACCACCGTGTTAGGCACGACAAAATCCTGACGTTCGCCGTTCACAACCGTTCCGGCTGCATTCCCCCGGACAAACAAGCTGGAAGCTGTTGCCGAATAGATGTCGCCGCCGATACGGAAGTCGACCAGGAAACTCAGGTTAAACCCTTTATATGAAAAACTGTTCGTCAAACCCAGCATCCAGTCCGGACTTTGGTTCCCCACCTTGCTCTTTTCGGTCGAGATCAGCGGCAGACCGTCGTCTCCCACAATCACCTTGCCATAATGCGGACTGTCCTTGTCCGTCACACGCAGGAAGGTCTGTCCGTATATATCACCGTAATAACTGCCCTGCGCCGCCACGATCTGGATCGCATCCAATGTCTTGATGTCATAAAGCGTCACGCCCGGATACAGGTCGATGATCTTATTGCGGTTCAAGGAGAACTGGGCTGTCGCATTCCAGTTGAATCCCTGCGGGTCGTGGCTCTGGAAGATGGCGCCGTTCAGCGATATTTCCAGACCTTCGTTCTGGATATTACCGGCGTTCACCTTGCGGGAACTATACCCGGCAAACGGGTCGAGCGGCAGGTTCAGCAACTGGCGGGTCGCATTCGTCTTATACCAGGCGAAATCCAGCCCCAAGCGGTTCTGCAGGAAGCGCACGTCGAAACCGGCTTCCCAGGATTTGATCAACTCGCTTCGTACACTCGAGTCAAACAGGATCTGTCCGGGAGCAGCCGTCGTGTTGCCGTTTTCGTCCTTTCCCACCGTGTAATTGTTGTACAGCTGATACGGATCGAGATCATTACCGACTTCCGCATAAGAAGCTCTCACCTTCGCAAAGGTGAACCATTCCGGCATGCTTCCGCCGATCTTGGGCAGCATGTCCGAGATCACGCCGGAGAGGCTGACCGAAGGATAGAAATAAGAGCGGTTGGCTTTAGACATCGTGGACGACCAGTCGTTACGGGCTGTCACATCCAGGAACAGGTAGCCGTCCCAGTTCAGCTGCAACGATCCGTAAAGGGAGTTCATCTTCCGCCGGATCAGCTCGGAGGTTACGGTCGGTTTATTAATACCGTTGTTCAGGGAGAAAAGGTTCGGGACCAGCAATTCGCCGGCCGAAGCGTTCATCTTGTTTCTTTGCTGCATCATCAGGTTACCACCGAATGTCACGAAACCACCCAGGCGGTCCAGCAGGTTGTCTTTGCGTGCGGTGGCCAGGAAACTGTAGTTGTTTTCGTAGAAAGTTTCGGAACCTTCGTTATACAGGCCGCGTGGCGAGGTGTTACCACCGGCATAGACCTTCTCGTTCTTGGTTGTCGTATAATAGTCGGTGCCGCCCCGCAGTTCGATATCGAACCAATCGGTCGGCGCATACTTCAACGATACATTTCCCAAAAGACGGTTACGGGTATCGTTATTCTGGCGGTATTTGGTCACCCAGTACGGGTTTTCCTGCGGGTTCTTGGATGCGTCCCACCAGATCATATTGCCTTCTTCGTCCACGCTGTTCTTAAATTCCTTGACATTCAGGGAGCGAGGCAGGCCGTAGATCGTACTGAACGCATTCGACGGGTTCACACCCTGGATCGGGCGATTGTGGGCATTCATATTGATATAGTTCACCTTGGCATCCACCTTCCATTTCTCCTCCTTATCGAGGAACGTGGTGGCACGCAACGTGATGTTCGTCTTATTCAGCTTCGACTCCGGTGTGATGCCGGCATCATCCGAACGATTGATAGAAGCAAAGACGGAAGTCCCGTTGATATTCTGCTGGAAACTGACGCCTTCGTTAAAAGAGGTCCCGGTATGGAAGAAGGCATCGATATTGTCATATGTCCGAAGAGGCACCTGGCGTCCGAGCCAGTCCGTCACCGTCTGTCCTTCCGCTTTCGGCCCCCAGCTCAAGCGGGACTGGTTGTCGTAAACGCCGACCGAACCTTGTCCGAAGCTGTTTTGCATATCCGGTTTCAGGAAAATAGATTCGGCCGTGATACCGGCATTCACCGTAATCCCCAGACCTTCGTTTTTCCGTCCAGATTTGGTCGTGATCAGAATCACGCCGTTACCGGCACGAGAACCGTAAAGAGCGGCAGCCGAGGCGCCTTTCAGGACCGTCATCGATTCGATGTCTTCGGGGTTGATATCGGAAAGCCCGTTCCCCATATCGGCTCCGGAATTCCCCCAGACATCGTCCACACCGCCTGTGAAGTTATCCATCGGCGTACCGTCCACCACGATCAGCGGCTGATTGCTGCCGGTCAACGAACTGTTACCACGGAGCACGATCTTCGAAGAACCTCCCACCCCGTTGCTGGAGCGGACGATCTGCAAACCGGAAACTTTGCCGGACAGCGAATTGGCCAGATTCGGTTCGCGGGAAGACAACAACTCGTCTCCCTTCAATTCCTGCATGGCATAGCCCAACGCTTTCTTGTCACGCTTCATGCCCAAAGCAGTCACGACTACTTCATCCAGTTTCTGCGTGTCTTCTTCAAGATGTACGGACAATGAGGCTTGTCCTGTATAAGGGATTTCCTGTGTGGCGTAACCGATAAAGGATATTTGGATAATGTCTCCTTTTTTTACCCCATCAAGCGTGAAGTTACCATCCATATCGGTCATTGTCCCGTTGGTGGTTCCTTTTATGACAACAGACGCGCCGGCAACCGGTCCTAAAGCATCTTCGACGACTCCCGTTACTTTTGCATTTTGCTGGGAAATGTCAGTGTTCGGATTACCTGCACTTGAAGCTGCGTATATATTCCCGGAGAAACATAACGAGCTCGCAAGCAAAACCATGCTGACAGGCTTAATTCTTTTCAACATAACTGATGTTTTTTGTTTAATTTATGATACATGTCTTGGCTGAAACCAACGTCTTTTTTGATATATGTAACACAAAAAAAGAGAAGTTGTTTTGTATTTAACTTTTCAAAAAAGAGACTTCTTTTCTATCTTTAAAACTATTTCTCGCATAGGGCGTATTAAAAACAATACCGGATAAGTGGATGGATAAAAAAAACAGCTGTTTTAGATATAACAGTATTTAAGCGTTAAAAACAAAAAATAAAAAAGCAGCCTCTCATTCCCTTCGGCAGGAACAAGAGGCTGCAAAAATACTCTATGTTAACTTAATTGCTACTTTTCAGCAGGCATATTGGGGACTGTCGGCCAATACGGATTTTGATACAACGGAGATTCCGTGCCGCCGCCCGTTATATCGAAATGCTGAATGTTGATCGGAGTCAGATAATGTGCCATCGCCCATTTATATCCATCCTTCGCCAGCGAATTAGCCAATTTTTCATATGGACGAATATATTTGCTGACATCCGGAGAAGACATATTTGATTTTGGATTATCAAGACCGTACACGATCAAAGACTGATTTGTCGTCGGGTCGATATACCAATTCTGCATACTTCCCCAGATCTTCATTCCTTCGATATGATAAGGCGTACTGATCATCTGATCCATGGATCTCCAACGACGCAGATCCATATAGCGTAGTCCTTCGGCCATCAATTCACACCGACGTTCACGACGGATATTATATAATGTCGGATTAACCAATTGTCCGGCAGAATATGCACCCCAGTCGTTTAATGCTTCCTTCGAAACATCTGTTGCGGCAATAGTTTTATTGAAATCCGGATCGACTAATGCACGTTCACGGATAACTCTCCAATACCCTTGTGCGACAGCATCCAATGTTCCATGCAATTCATAATAAGCTTCCATATAATTCAACATGGCTTCCACTCCACGGAAAGTGATGGATCCGGTATAATTAGTACCATTGCCACATTGCTTCTGATCGAAGCTACCCCCCTTACGCAACGCATAACCGGTAGAATAGGCCTTCGCTGCGTCACCAGCCAAAACATTCGGAACAGTCTCGATAGGCTCGGCATGAGTACCCTCTACAGCTTCATACAAGATATTTTTCTGTCCCGGTTCTTTCAGGAAGATTGTCAAACGGGAATCACGGTCTTTACGGACATCGGCAATTGTTTCATCGCCATGATAGCCGCTGCCGGGTGCATAAATAGGCAGACCATTAGCCATCAGGAACCCTTCGACCATGCCTCGAGTCACACCAACCCCATAATCACCACGCTGGGCACCTACGACCACGCAATGGACAATCCCCAGTCCTTGGTTATATTGACGCCATAACATGACTTCCGGATAAGTAGACATATCCTCTGCCGAAAACATATCCATATAAGGATTGGCAGGTTCCGAAGCATCCTGCTGTACCTTGCCCGTATTTTCAACCAACGTAATTCCGTCGGCAACCTGTTTGGCTGCATCGACTGCTAAATTCAGAAAATACTCGATCTCTTTGTCGATATCGCCCGAAGGATACTGATAATTTGCATTATAGGATTTTGCTTTTCCAGGCCATTCGGGTCCGTTCGGGACAAAAGCCGTATTTTTAAAGTATTTCAACCAAGTACCTTCGAACAAAGCGACGCGAGACTTGACCAGCAAAGCAACTTCTTTAGATATACGAGTTCTCTTTCCTGAACTGTTGCCCATCAGCATAATAGCGGAATCCAAATCGGATATTATAAACCGAGCCACCTCATTGCGCGGAGCACGCTGGCTTGCGGCTATCAGGGGTTCCATCTGGTCCGGCAATGTATTACGCACAATCGGGAAATCGCCATAAGTCTGATAACGCTTGAAGTACTCATAAGCACGCAAGAAATAAATTTCCCCGATATACTGGTTTATATTTGCAGCATTACCGACAATAGTCTTTCCCAAAACATTTTCAAGGAAATAATTGCAACTATAGATGAACTTGAATTTGTAGGGATCATCATCAGTCTTCTGGCTCTGCAAAGTCTTCCATTGTCCCGGCAAAAAGCGGTTGTTATAATTCACATAAGCCTGATTATCCGTATGCTGGTCGTCTCCGAACGTACCGTAACTCCAGTTCCCATGTGAAGGCAAAACATCTTTATACAAACCATTTGCATAAGCCTCCAGCTGTGACTCTTCGTTCAGATAGTTCTCCGGTGAAATAGTGGACATCGGAGTCTGGTCCAAATAGTCGTTGCAGGAGCAAAACAAGCCCAATATAGCGACACCTGCAATCTGTTTTAATATATTTATCTGTTTCATCATTATTCCTAATTTATAAAGTTACACTCAAACCAAAAGAAACTGTTTTAGACAAAGGATAAGCATTACCATTATTATCCTTTCCACCACTAACCGTTTCAGGATCAAACATATTAGCCAAAGAAGTACCCGTCCACAGGTTTTCACCAGAGATGAAGAAACGGACCTTATTCAGATAAATTTTATTTGTCAATGTTGAAGGCAATGTATATCCCAGTTGAACGTTTTTCAGACGGATATAAGCCGCATTTTGCAAATAACGAGTCTGTTTTTGCGTGTTTTTAGAATCGTCAAAAACAGGACGCGGATAATAAGAATCCGTATTTACCGCCAAATCATTGGAAGCTTCGGCCCTGAAATAGTCCGCATGTTCTACGAATCCGGTTGAGTGCCAGATGCCCGTACCGCCGACTCCCCAGAAGTAAGCGCTACCTTGCCAGTAATCACGCTTCATCACACCCTGAAAGAAAGCACGAATGTCGAAACCTTTCCAATCGGCATTCAAATCCAAACCGAACTGAAAACGAGGCATGTCGTTACCGATCACCTTCATATCACCATGATCATCCAGTTTATTGCCACCGTTATCAATCTTGCCATCTCCATTCAGATCCTTGTACATGATGTCACCGGCTCCCCAGTTCGAACCCGAACCGATCGCATTCTGTCCGCCGTTAGGCAATGTCGCGAGATGTTGGTTCATTTCATCCTGAGTTTTTGCAATACCGATCGTTTCATATCCCCAAATTTCACCCATTTTACGCCCGGCATTATATTTGTCCAGTGTACCTGTCGGGTTCGGATAACGTGTAATTTCCGTCTGTGCATCGGATAAAATAAACTTCACACCATACCCTAAACCATTTTTCAACCGGTCCTGCCAAGAAATATTCAAGTCGAAACCATAAGTCTTCAAGTCGGTATTATTCGTTTTCGGGACATCCAATCCTAAAATAGCAGGAAGTTCGGGAGCCGGTCCAACCATATTCAATGTTTTACGGGAATAATAATCGAAAGAACCGGTCAAACGATTGTTCAAAGCTCCAAAATCAAAACCGATATTCCAGTTACGGACACGCTCCCATCCCAGTGTGGAACTGATCAAGGCCGGTACAGTCGCAATATTCGGCTTCGCATTATTCTGCAACCAATCGCCACCACTTGCCGTTACTTTCAAGACGCGGTAAGTAGGATACCATTCTGTTGTATTCTGGTTACCCAGTTCACCGTATGATCCACGTAGTTTCAGTGTTCCGACATATTCAGCCCAATCATTCCAGAAGCTTTCGCGTGCAATATTCCAACCCACGGAAAAAGAGGGGAACCAATTCCACCGCTGATCTTCACGGAAACGGGAAGTTCCGTCATAACGCAGGTTTACTTCAGCCAGATAGCGTCCCTGATAGTCATAGTTGATACGTCCGAAGAAACCGGCCGTTGTCCAACGGTAACGAGAACCGTTGACAGAAGGTGTCACCAACCCGCCGTTATAATTTAAACCGCTTGTAATATCTACTTCCGGCAGGGAAGGGACAATGATACCATCACGTTGCAGACCGAACTTTGTCTGTGACATACGTTCACTCTGGAAACCGACCATTCCTTTAAAATTATGACCGGAATCCATGTTATAGGTATATTCGGTATAAGCATTGATATTCATATAATTCTCCTTCAAATAATCCTCATGGACATTCGATCCGGTATCATAAATCACAGGATTTCCATCCACATCGTGATTATATGTATATTGCGCATCCCAATGACGGTTTTCAGATCTGATACGATAATTAAAATCTACATGCGTAATCCAGTTTTTGATCGGTTCCAAAATCAAAGTCGCCTGCTGATATAAGTTATCTGCTTGCGTTTTGTCACGTCCACCATCCCGTAACCCCAATGCCGGAGAAGGAGAAGAATACAAATATCCGTTCTCATCATACAATGGCAGCGTAGGCCATCCTTGACGAGCCAGATTATAATACAAATCGTCTGTCAAATCTGCCGGACGGGCAAAATCAGTGCGTGTAAAACGAGTACTGTAGCTCAACTTAGCCCAATCGGTCATCGTCATATTAATCTTACCTGTCGCGGTATAACGGTCATACGTATCCTCGTTAAATTTCATCAAACCATTTTGATCCAAATAGTTTAAAGACGCGTAATAACTGATCTTTTCGGCACCGCCGCTTATACTGAAATTATGCTCCTGTGAAAAAGCCCAACTACGATATAAGGCGTCATACCAGTCTGTGTTGGCATTACCTTCGTTATACCCGTCCGCCCAATATTTTCCATTCGCAGGAATAGGACTTGTTATCTTTCCTGTCTGATAGTCTTTAATACGCTGCAAATGCTCAGCATCGAAATGCGGGTTCTGCCCTGCATTGATAGCCGCATCATTATAATAAGTGGCAAACGTATAAGAATCCATCTGGTTAGGAGTTTTCACCGGATCATTCCAACGGAAACTATTATTATAGTTAATCACCGGTTTACCAGACTTACCGCTCTTGGTTGTAACCAAAATCACACCGAACGGAGCTCGAGAACCATAAATGGAAGAGGCTGCCGCATCCTTCAGTACTGAAATATTCTCAATGTCCTGAGGATTGATCGTATTGATATCTCCTTCCATTCCATCGATCAATATTAACGGTCCACCGGAAGAGCCTTCGCCAATAGTTGCCGTACCACGAATATTGATATCCGCAGTCTTATCAAGAGCACCACCGGAAGATGAAATTTGCAAGCCCGGTACCAATCCTTGCAAGGCTTGTGTTGCGTTCTGTACAGGACGGGATTCCAACGCTTCCGAATTGACTGTTCCGACAGCACCTGTCAAATTAACTTTTTTCTGAGTACCGAAACCGACGACAACAACTTCATCCAATTTTTGAGTATCTTCTGCTAATTTAACACGAAGAGAAGATTGTCCGGTAAAGGGGATTTCCTGAGTCGTGTAACCGATGAAAGAAATCACGATGATATCCCCTTTTTTTACACCTTCCAATGTAAAATTACCATCCATGTCGGTCATAATACCATTGGTGGTTCCTTTTACAATCACAGACGCTCCGGCAACAGGTCCGAAATCATCTTCTACAATACCTGAACATTTTCCACTCTGTTGGGAAATGTTCGTGCTTTCTCCGACTATAGTCGGTTCGGCCCAAGCGCTTTTAGGGAAAGAAAACGCTCCAGCCAACAAGATTAAGCTGATAGGTCTGATTCTTTTAAACATAATTTGTGTTTTATTAAATTGAAAGTATTACTATGATCTTCATAATAACTTCTTTAATGAAATAAGCAGGTTCATCACGTCTTTGCGTTTTGTGTTCAAAATGATATTAGTTCTAAAAGAACTCTGGTATTTTTTGCCTTGATACGCTTCAATCTTATATTAGTAAGATTTTGAATATTAGCATATTGCGATGATTGCAGATATATTATGTGATAATTACTTAAAATGCATACGTCTTTTTAATTTACTTTTGTTGACAAATTAACTGCAGTTCGACCCTGTTTTTTTATTTATCTATTTTTATGAAGCCACGTATTTTCGATATATATATCATATTGATAAACAGGGAAATATCCGCATAAGCTCAAAAGGACAGAATGTTAAAAAAGAGACTTCTACGTATTATTTTAAGAAAAATAACAGTGTAACTGAAAAATTTTATATCTTTGACACCGATATGAAATGAGCGGAGTTCTTTTAGAACTAAATACAAACACAGATAAACACTATACGCAAAAGCTAAAAAACTCTAACGTTTTGTATACATGATGTAGAAAAGCGATAACAAGCGCCATTTTTTTAATTAAAAGAGCATTCTTTCAATTAAATATAAGACACAAATTATGTTGAAAAATTTTAAACCTATCAGCTTAATCTTGCTGGCAGGTGCCACTTGTTTCCCTGCAAGTATATTTGCAGAAACAATGCCAGCCAAGCAAAGCATGAACATTTCCCAGCAAAGCGGGAAAGTTACGGGCACTGTGGAAGATGATCTGGGCCCCGTTGCCGGAGCGTCAGTCGTAGTGAAAGGAACAACCAATGGAAACATCACCGACATGGATGGTAATTTCACATTGGAAGGTGTAAAAAATGGAGATATTATTCAGATCTCTTTCATTGGTTACACTACTCAGGAGATCAAATATACCGGACAATCCACTCTTCAAATCAAATTAGCGGAAGACACCCAGAAATTGGAAGAAGTCGTAGTCGTTGGTTATGGTGTACAAAAGAAGGTAAACCTGACCGGTGCCGTAGGGATCGCAGACGGCGATGTTTTGGAAGACCGCCCGATCGGTAACATCGCACAAGGTTTACAAGGTGTTGTACCCAACTTGAACATCGACTTTGCCAGCGGTGATCCGACAGCAAGCACCACATTTAATATTCGTGGTACGACGTCCTTGAACGGTGGTTCAGCCTTATTGCTGGTTGACGGTGTGGAAACAGAAGATCTCTCCCTCTTGAACCCACAGGATATCGAAAGCGTATCCGTATTGAAAGATGCCGCTTCGGCTTCCATTTACGGTGCACGTGCAGCATTCGGTGTAGTTTTGATCACAACCAAAAAAGGAAAGAAAGAACAGAAAGTTCAGGTAAACTACAACAACAACCTCTCCTGGTCAAAAGCCTCCCGCCTGCCGGACGGCATTTCTTCCGACAAATGGATTAAAGCCATGAACATAGCAGGAGCCAATTCAGACAGTAAACTATGGTCTCAAGAATTAATCGATGCTGTAGACGCTTACATTGCCGGCACTGGTCCTTCTTCTTTCCCTGCAACAGACGGACAGATCACAGCAGTCGGCGAATGGGCTTATGCAGGTAATACTGACTGGTTTGAAGAAATGTACCAACCTTCATTCATGCAACAGCATAATGCCAGCATTAGCGGAGGTTCGGACAAAAGTACTTATTACGGTTCTATCGGTTATAAAGGACAAGACGGTCTATTACGCCATGGGACAGACGAATACAAACGCATCAACATGACGTTCAACTATTCAACCCAAGTAACCAAATGGTTGGAACTGACTTTCCGTACAAAATACAACCGGAATACATCCAATACACCGGACGTCAAAGACTATATGGGTGAATCGGCCCACTATGAAGTCTATCGTTCATTCCCATGGGTCCCGATGTACACGGCCAATGGCGACTGGGCCGGTATCGGAGGTAGCGGATTCAACTTCAACTATGTCGGCCGTATGGCTCTTGCCGGTCGAGACAAAATGAACTCGGATGATATATGGTACACAGCAGCGTTCAATCTGACTCCGATCGCCGGTTTATCCATAAAAGGAGATTACACCGGTAATAAATACTATGAAAATCAGACAAACAACGTCAAGACACTTTACCAAACCAATCCGGACGGTAGTCAGAGTTCAGTTGCCGGAAGTCCGAACAAATTAACGGAAGCAAGATACAACACGACTTATCAGGCACTCAACATATATGCCGATTATAAAAAATCGTTCAACGATGTACATAATTTCGGTATAATGGTCGGTTACAACCAGGAGAGCAAAAAAACAAATAACTTGTCCGTAACCACCCAGAGTTTGTTCAACAACGACAAACCGATTATCGACCTTGCCAATACGCATAACCTGCCGAATTTCACCGGAACGATCTGGGCTGTACAAGGCGCGTTCTTCCGTTTGAATTACGACTATAAGCAACGTTACCTACTCGAAGTGAACGGCCGTTATGACGGTTCGTCCAAATATGCAAGCGGAGACCGCTGGGGATTCTTCCCTTCCGTATCGGCCGGTTGGCGTATCTCCGAAGAACCGTTCTTCGAACCGGCGCGTAACCTCTTTGACAATTTGAAGTTGAGAGCTTCTTATGGCGGCTTGGGCAACCAGGTGACGGACGGGAACTTCCAATACCTGAGTTATCTGAACAGTAAAACATTAAGTTACCTGATTAACGGACAAATGGCCGGTGCTCTGACAGCTCCGACATTGGCAAGTTCGAACATCACATGGGAAAAAGTTTACACGACCAATGTCGGTTTAGACTGGACCATGCTGAACGGACGCTTGACAGGGTCATTCGACTATTACATCCGCGACACGAAAGACATGGTAGTACGCCGTACATATCCGGCCGTATTAGGGACAACCGGAGGTAAGGAAAATCTTGCCGACATGCGTACGAAAGGTATGGAATTGTCCATCACCTGGAATGACAATATCGAGAATGTAGCCGGCAGCCCATTGAACTATTCCATTGGTGTCGGTATCTCCGATAACACATCCGAGATCACCCGCTATGACAACCCGACAATGAGTTTGAACGAAACTTACTACAAAGGCATGAAGATAGGTGAAATCTGGGGATATGAGACAGAAGGCTTCATCCAAAATGCTGCCGAAGCCGCAGAAATGGCAGATCGCCAGTCATTCATTTCTACGACTTGGATTCCGGGTGACATCAAATATGCCGACCTGAATGGTGACGGTAAGATCAATCAGGGTAATAATCGCGTCGGCGATTCCGGTGACCGCAAAATCATCGGTAACAACACTCCGCGTTACAACTTCAACCTCAATTTAGGCGGCTCATGGAAAGGATTCGATCTTCGCTTGTTCTTCCAGGGAACCATGAAACGTGACATCTGGTTGGACAGCCCGATTTTCTGGGGATACGACGGTATGTGGTCATCCTGCCTGAATGACTACCATGTCGACAATTCCTGGTCGGAAACCAATACGGACGCTTATTATCCCGTTCCTTTATTCGACAGCCAAAAGAGAAGCAAAAAAGTGCAAACCAAATATCTCCAGAACGGCGCTTACATCCGTCTGAAAGATGTGACGTTAAGTTATACAATCCCGAAAACATTGACCAGCCGAATCGGTATCCAGCAACTGAAAGTATATGTCAGCGGCCAAAATCTTTGGGAAGCAACCGGATTGTATAAATATCTGGATCCGGACGTTGTCGGAAGCCGTAACACTTCAACGACAAAGAACGGCACCACCACAACAGTCGGAAGTTTGGCAACAGAAGCCGGCGGACGTGTTTATCCGTTTACCCGCTCCTATTCATTCGGTATTAATGTAACATTTTAAAAAACAAAGAACATGAAAAAGTCAATTATATCACTGTGTGGCTTGCTGTTCTTCGCAGCACAAAGTTGTGACGTACTGGATAAAGATCCTGTCGAATTCGTCAGTACGGAAGAAACTTTTGCAAACGCCACCGAAGAAACGCTGCAATCCTATTGCAACAACTTATATCCCGACTTGCTCAGCGGACATGGAGCTTTCAACGGATACAGTTTCGGAATGCTGGAAGGAGATTTCCAATCAGACAATATTCTGCCGTGGAGTCCTAACAGCGTAGCATTCAGCCAACATTCAATTTCCACAAAAGATGATCAGTGGAAATGGGAAATCATTCGTGCCTGCAATGCATACCTTGAATACTATGAGCTTGCACCGGTTGCCGAAAGCATCAAACAACATTATGCCGGTGAAGTTCTATTTTTCAAATGTATGGATTATTTCAACAAAGTGCGCCGTTTCGGTGATGTACCTTGGTATGACCATGTTCTGATTCCCGGTGATGAAGACTTGTATAAGGCACGAGATTCGCGTACGGTTGTTATGGCCAACGTATTGAAAGACATCAACCAAGCCATCGCTTGGCTACCGACCAAAGCAACAACAGGCGTCAGTCGCGTCAGCAAAGATGCCGCTTTGGCATTGAAAGCTCGCATGTGCTTGTTTGAAGGGACTTACCGCCGCTACCACAACATCGAGGGAGACACGGAATTCCTGCAAGCCGCTTACGACGCAGCCGGCGAACTGATGAAACCGGAATACGGCTATTCGCTGTTCCAAGGCTCCAGCCCCAGCCAGGCATACCACGAGTTATTCATCCAGGCTGATTATGAAAATAACCCGGAAATCATTCTTTCACGTGAATACGACCCGGCACTGGGCGGAGCAAACAACGTTTCCCGCATGATAGGCGTAGGTGAAACTCCTATCGGATTCAGCCGTGACGCTGTCGAAGATTACCTATGTGCAAAAACAGGAAAACCGATCACACTTTGCGGATGCGAAGGCCATACGACCCATACGACGCTGGTAGCCGAACTCAACAACCGCGACCCGCGCCTGCTTCAGACTGTCGACTCTCCGGAAGCGGGAGAACATAGCTATCTGCTAAATGGCAAACGTGCAGGTATCAGCTCTCTGCTGCCGGGACTTTACAATTCATCCACCGGTTATGCAGTTGCTAAATTCTTCAATCCGGCGGAATACTCGACTGTCCACCATCAGGGCACGCTCGATGCTCCTTTGTTCCGTTACGCAGAAATCTTGCTGATTCGTGCCGAAGCCGGTGCCGAATTGGGCTTAGATCCGGAATTGAACAAAACGGTCAATGCCTTGCGCGACCGTGTTGGTTTCACTCATCATTTGACAGCCAATCCTGAACAAGACCCGAAATTGGTGAAAGAATATCCGACTATCAAAGGTTCGAATGCAAACCTGATCCGTGAAATCCGTCGTGAACGCCGTGTAGAACTGATGGCCGAAGGTTATCGCTATTCAGACTTGATGCGTTGGGCTTGCGGTCTGCGCCTGAACGAACCCAAATTAGGTATTATCCCAGATAAAGCGACAAACAGCGATGATCCGACAGCCTACACGGAAGAAGAGTATAAGACTCTTGAAACCCAATTAGGTTTTGTCAATGGAGCACTTGATGTTTACACCAAGCGCGTAACCAATCCGGTTCCGAATTTCATCGAACCTAAAAACTATCTGTTCTCTATTCCGACAGATGAAATCGGTTTGAATCCGAATCTGGTACAGAATCCGGGGTGGGAACTATAAGACCATTTCCATACTGAATATTTCCGGAAGGTCCATTCTTCACAACAGAAGGATGGGCCTTCTTTGTTGGTGGATTACACCTCCCTAATCAGGTTTTTCAAAGTCAGCCTTCACACCTTATAAACAATTCATATACAATAATTTGCTGTGAACCCTGTGAACTTGGAACCGTTTTTTTAAGTCCGGCTCTCCCAAGTTCACAGGGTTCACAGCAATCAGCAGACATATAACAGAAGACTACCACCTTTTTCTAAACGAATAACGACTCTTTTCACAACCGGAAAGCATCGTCGATCACGTCAATAGTCTTCCTCATTCGCCAGATTCCACATATTCAGAAAAGAGGCTTTTGTTATGTCGACAATCTTATCCCAGTTGATCTTTTCCACATGGTCGCCCGGCATATGATAGTCAGGATGGCCGTCCGTATGATACCAGATGACCGGGATATCCAGGAGAGCGAACGAAGCGTTATCGCTCCCTCCTACCGGTTTATCCCACGGACGATAATCAGGCGCTAAATTCAAGCCATATTTCTTGATATCGTTTTTCAGCCAGTCGCCAAACACAGGATGCGCTTCCGTATAGAAATAAACGACATGCGTCGGTCTGGACTCGTCATTATTACGGCCTATCATGTCATAATTCAGATATCCTTTCACCTTATCCATCTCCGGGAATGTCTGCACGAAATATTTGGAGCCTAACAAACCTTTCTCTTCGCCATCCCAGAAAGCGAAAATAACGGTCCGCTCCGGTCGGACACCTGTAGCTAAAAACGCCTTAGCGACCTGCAGGACAGCCGAAACCCCCGAAGCATTGTCGTCGGCCCCGTTATAGATCCGGTCGCCGTCCAGCATCGGGTCAAAGCCGAGATGATCGTAATGGGCACCGATAATCACATATTCGTTCGGGTTCTTACCCTCGATCTTTCCCAGGATGTTGTTCATCGACAGCTTTTGGTGGACACCTTGTTTCAACTTCGCGACCGAATCCGGATGGACCTGGAAACGGCCTTTCTTCTGCCGTTCCTTATTATAGGCCTCGAAGGGTTGGTAATAGGATTCGAACAGAGGCTCAATCCCCATCGTTTTCAAATTAGATACAATATATTCACCGGCAATACGCCCACCACGGAAACCGGCTTCACGACCTTCCAGAGCATCGCTTGCCAGAAAGCCGATATAGGCCTCGGCATTTGCCTTGTTAATGACATCCAGTCCTTTCTTTTCGGGCGACTCGGCCCACAACGCAGCACTTAGTGCAATAGAGACTAAGAATAATCCCGTTTTTCTCATTTCGATATTGTGTTTTACAGATTATAGTTTTTCTATCCGGACAAAGATAAATAAAAAAAGGCCAAACTCCGCTATCACATAAGCGTCGAATGCCTCCTACATTTATCTCTCACCCGTCTTTCTAAAGACTACGGTGAAGAGACTACATCTACAAAATTATTTACTGTTTACTACTCAATTTTTAGAGCTTTCGCTCATTTGGCTCATCAATCTGCGGATCTCAGCATTTACTCGCTGACACATTGAACCATTTCCTACTGACTGATAACGATCAGCCTGATAACGCAACATCGCTAAAGTACGCATACTTTTTTCGTTTTCTCTCATCATCATAATTTTACTCATTTAAGTTCTCCACGCTTGGAGAACGATTAATAATAACTAAACCTAAACTTTCTTTTTCTTTTTGTTTACAGTGCAAAGATAAGTATTTTATTCGAATTTATGCTGTAAAACATACATAATATTTGTCATTTAACCACATTTAGGTTTTGATTAAATACTTTTCGCCTCGATTTATCTAAACGACAGTAGCCAATTCTCCTGTAGTCGAGTCGATTACAAAGCCCCGGACCGTTATGTCTTTCGGGATCAGCGGATGTTTTTGTACTTGGGTCACTGTTTCACGAACGGAACCTTCCGGAGTGTCGAATCCGCGCAACCACGATTTGAAATCAATGCCGCAGTAACGCATCATATCGATATGTTCCGAAGGAATGCCTCGCTTTTTCATCACCTCGATCATCTGTTCGCTGTCCATATGCTTGGCACCGCAATCGGTATGACCGATAATCATGACTTCCTCCACTCCTAATTCGTAAATGGCAACCAGCAGACTCCGGATCACACTTCCGAAAGGATGGGAAATAATCGCCCCTGCATTCTTGATGATCTTGACATCACCGTTCTTTATGCCCAAAGCTGCCGGCAGCAACTCCGTAAGGCGCGTGTCCATACAAGACACAATCGCAATTTTCTTATCAGGATATTTATTGGTGATAAACCGTTCGTATCCTTTATTCTTTACAAATTCACGATTAAATTTCAATAACTCGTCTATCATGCCCTATCTATTTATATATGTAACAGTTCAAAATCAAATAATGTTGAAATGTTTCAACGCATTGTATACGCCGTTCTCGTCGACAGAAGTCGTCACATAACCGGCTGCACTCATCACATCTTCGGCCGCATTTCCCATAGCGACCCCGATCCCTACATGGCCAAGCATCTGGATATCATTGCCACCATCGCCAAAGGCCATACATTCGTCCAGACCGATATGGAAATGTTCGAGCATCTTGTCAATCCCGACCCGTTTACTGCTGCCAAGCGGCACGACATCCGTGAAAAGAGGATTCCACCGCGTGGATTCACAATGGGACAAGACCTTCATAATACGTTTCTCCTGCTCTGCCGTAAAAAAAGCGATCAACTGGTAGACCGTCTTTCCATAGATATCCTCGATCGGACGGATGGGAGGAGCCGGAAAGTTCAACAGATGAAATACATCGTTTACCGCTTTATCCGTATAGTTCATGAAAATCTCGTCTTCCTGCACGAAGGCACAAGGGAACTCGCCTTCCTTTTCCTGGTAACGCACCAAAGCTTCGATATCCTTATCGGGAATGCTGTGCTTATAAATCACATCGTTCTTTCCGGCAAACACATAGCCGCCATTCAAAGTCACATAACCATCGAACTCAAGATCGCCCAGATTGTTAATCGAACGGCGATGGCGACCGGTTGCTATAAATATTTTTATTCCCTTCTTCTTCAACAACTCGATCGCATGAAGGGTGGATTTCGGGACAACATGTGTTTTAAAGCTGACCAATGTTCCATCGATATCAAAAAATACTGCTTTAATCATAACCTGAACTCATTACCTTTTAAAACCTCAACAAAGGTAAGAATAATTACGGATTTCCAAAGATCATATAAAATTTGTATATTTGGACGCTGAAACATTTTATTTGCAAACATGAAAGCACATCTCTACTTATTGACGATACTATTCATATCCGTTCCATCCGTCTTTGCACAGGAAGTCGAAAAAGAAACCGTCCCCGGACAAGAGCCGACTCTGGTCGAACGACTTACGGGAGGAAAAAAAGTGATTGAAAGCGCAGAAATGAATTTCCAGCTTTTTACTTCGGCGAACGCGAATTTCACCGGTTCCGATTTCGACGGCATGAACTTCAAACTGAATCGTGTCCGGCTGGAAATAAAAGGGGATGTATGGAAGAACCTATCTTATCATTACCGGCAGTCGTTCAATAAATATTCGGACCCTTATTCGCTGGACAACCTTTCGTCCTCGCTCGAACTGGCTTATGTCAACCTGAAAGTACATGACAAGTTCGGTTTTACGATCGGTAAACAGTTTGTCAATTTCGGAGGATACGAATATTTTGTCAATTCGATAAAAGTCCGTGAGTTCAGTGAGTTCAACAACCTGCTGACCTGCTATCAGGCAGGTATTTCAGGCAACTGGCAGATCAATCCGGACCATGAACTTTGTTTCCAGATCGTGAACAACCGAAGCGGACAGGATGATGAAATCTATGCGACCGGATTGCCGGAGAACACACGGGAAGCTAAAGTGCCTTTCATGTACACGGTAAACTGGAACAGCTACTATTTCGACCGTGTCCTGCAACTCCGCTACGCTGCTTCCGTGGGACAACAGACCCAAAAACGTTATTCTTATTACTTCACCTGCGGCAACACGATCGAGAAAGGGCCTCTGCTGACCTATCTGGACATCATGTACACCCGGCAGGGATTGGACCAGCACGGCGTTATCAGCCGCCTGCCGGAGACAGCCCGGACCGCCTGCAACACCGAGTATCTATCGGTCATCGCCGATGTCGACTACCGGATTCACCCGCGCTGGAATGTCTACGTGAAAGGCGCTTATGAAACCGGAAGAGTCTACAAGGCGAACGGGCCGTTCGCCAAAGGTATGTACCGCCGTTCCTGGAATGCACAGAGCAGCCTCGAATTTTTCCCGATCAAGAACAGCGATCTTTTCATCTTCCTCCTTTACACATATCGCGGTGTGAAGCTCGAAAAAGCCGCCTTGGATATGGGAGCAATCGATCCCGACACGCACCGTATCTCGTTGGGGCTGGTCTATTCGATTCCGGTATTTTAGGTTGTTTCTAAATTACAATAAATAGACATCATTTATATCCAGTTTGAATTGCAGACCGAGAAACTCAGCAGCTTTCCTGCAAAGTAGCATCCGGCCGGTAAAAATCTCGAAATAGTCCATCACGGCACAGATTTCGGTGTTGATTTTCAAATCGAGGGTAATCGTCTTCAAGTCCGGTTCCAGAATGACTTCCGACTTCTCGGCTGCATAATTAACCCGGTCATGGATATCGAAATTAATCGTGGAACGGTTGCGGACACGGCTACGGCGTACATCCGTCTTATCAGCGATTATCAAAGCGGCAGCAACGGCATTTACGGCAGCAGCCGTCTGTTCGTCATGATTCCCGATAGCAGTAATGACGGCTGCCACATCTTCAGGCGGCATCCCCATCTTATCCAGAATACGGAAAGCCATCATAGCCCCGCTTTGGGCGTGGTCGATGCGGTTCACCACATTGCCTATATCGTGCATGAAACCGGCGATACGGGCCAATTCCACCTCATGCGCATCATATCCTAACTTCTCCAATAAATCCCCTGCGACTTTCGCCACCTTCGTGCAATGGGCAAAACTATGCTCCGTATAGCCGATTGCTTTCAACGACTCGTCCGCTTGTTTGATATAAGTCCGGATCTCTTCGGAATTGCGGACCTCTTCATATGTTACATTCATATTTTTATCTTTACTCTATATACATCAATTAAACACAAGCATATCCCATTTTGTTCTGCCGGAAAACCAGAAGAGCATGAATTTCATGTTTCAAAAGCCTTTTACCGAGCTTTTTAGGGAGAATAAAAAAGCGGAATCCCATCACGAGACTCCGCTTTCTGTTTTATCCGGGTGAAAAAGGATTTCCACCCTTAGATGATCAAAATCAAATTATTCTTCTACGCTCCAATTTTCAGCAGCCATACGTTTGTAGCTACGCAGACGCCATTTGGCGTTTTCTTCAGCGGCAGCAAACAATTCGGCAGCCTCAGCCGGATACTGTTTTGCAACAGATGCGAAACGAACTTCACCTTTCAGGAAGTCCTGGAACTTGCTCCAATCCGGTTCTTTGGAATCCAATGTGAACGGGTTCTTGCCTTCAGCTTCCAATGCAGGATTGTAGCGCCACAAGTGCCAGTAACCACATGCAACAGCTTCTTTTTCTTCAGCCTGAGATTTACCCATGCCTTTCTTCAAACCGTGGTTGATACAAGGAGCATAAGCGATGATCAAAGAAGGACCGTCATAAGCTTCAGCTTCGCGGATAGCCTTCAAGGTCTGAGCCTGGTCGGCACCCATAGCGATCTGGGCTACATAAACGTAACCGTAAGTCGTAGCCATCATACCCAGGTCTTTCTTGCGGACTCTCTTACCGGCAGCAGCAAACTTGGCGATTGCACCGACCGGAGTAGCCTTAGAAGACTGACCACCTGTGTTTGAATAAACTTCAGTGTCCAGAACCAGGATATTCACATTCTTGCCTGAAGCGATCACATGATCCAAACCACCGTAACCGATATCGTAAGAAGCACCGTCACCACCGATAATCCACTGTGAACGTTTTACCAGGAAGTGGCTCAATTCCTTGATCTGAGCGCAAACCGGACAACCGGCAGCGATACCTTCTTCAACGAAAGCAAGGATCTGAGGAGCCAATTCCTTTGTCTTATCGGCATCGTTTTGGTTGGCAACCCATGCAGCAGCAACTTCCTTAGCTTCAGCAGGAGCATGTTCGCCGGCAACGAGCTGGTTCATCAAACCTGTCAAACGTGCACGCATCTTTTCATTAGCCAGTTCCATACCCAGGCCAAATTCACAGAAGTCTTCGAACAGAGAGTTAGCCCATGCAGGACCTTCACCCTTTTCGTTCGTCGTGTAAGGAGTAGAAGGAACAGAACCTGAATAGATAGAAGAACATCCCGTAGCGTTAGCAACCATTTCACGGTCACCGAACAACTGGGAAATCAGTTTTACATACGGAGTTTCACCACAACCGGAGCAAGCGCCGGAGAACTCGAACAACGGAGTAGCGAACTGAGAATTCTTCACGTTAGACTTGATGTCTACCAGACTCTGCTTAGAGCTTACGTTAGCCACACAGTATGTCCAGTTGTCAGCTTCAGCCAACTGGCCTTCCAGCGGAGCCATAGACAACGCCTTGTTGCCCTTGAATCCCGGACAGATATCGGCACAGTTACCGCAGCCCAGACAGTCGAGGACGTCAACCTGCATACGGAACTTCATGCCCTTCATAGTAGCCGGAGCTTTCACATCCAACATCGGGAAGTTTGCACCCTTCTGTTCTTCGTCATTCAGAACGAACGGACGGATAGAAGCATGAGGACAAACATAAGCACACTGGTTACACTGGATACAGTTTGCCTCATTCCAAACCGGAACAAATGCAGCGACACCACGTTTTTCATATTTTGCAGTGCCCTGATGCCATGTACCGTCTTCGATCCCCTTGAAAGCAGAAACCTTCAACAGGTCGCCATCCTGTGCATTGATAGGACGAACCACTTCGTTGATGAATGCAGGATCGTTGTTTACAACCACTTCATCATCCGGCAGGTTAGCCCATGCAGGATCGACAGTCAACTGGTTGTATTCGCCACCACGGTCAACAGCAGCATAGTTCTTGTTTACAACATCTTCACCCTTCTTGCCATAAGACTTCACGATGAATTTCTTCATCTGTTCGATAGCCAGATCAACAGGAATTACACCTGTGATACGGAAGAATGCAGACTGCAGGATGGTATTGGTACGGTTACCCAAACCGATTTCCAATGCGATCTGTGTAGCGTTGATATAATAAACCGTGATATTTTTCTGAGCGAAATAACGTTTTACACGGTTAGGCAGGTGTTTTGCCAATTCTTCGCCATTCCATACTGTGTTCAGCAAGAATGTACCGTTCTCACGCAAACCGCGAGTCACATCGTACATACGCAGGTAAGCCTGAACGTGGCAAGCCACGAAGTTCGGAGTGTTTACCAAATAGGTAGAACGGATCGGATGATCACCGAAGCGCAGGTGAGAACAAGTGAAACCGCCGGATTTCTTAGAGTCGTAAGAGAAATAAGCCTGGCAATATTTATTTGTATTGTCACCGATGATCTTGACAGAGTTCTTGTTGGCACCGACAGTACCGTCTGCGCCCAAACCGTAGAACTTAGCTTCGAACATGCCTTCGCCACCCAATGCGATTTCCTCTTTCTGAGGCAGCGATGTGAAGGTTACGTCATCCACGATACCGATCGTGAACTGGTTCTTCGGCATCGGCAATGCCAGGTTTTCATATACGGAAAGAATCTGGGCAGGCGTTGTATCTTTGGATCCCAGACCATAACGGCCGCCTACGATAACCGGAGCATCTTCCTGTCCATAGAAACAGTCTTTTACATCCAGATACAGAGGTTCGCCTACTGCACCCGGTTCTTTTGTACGGTCCAAAACAGCAATACGCTTAGCAGTCTTAGGAACAGCAGCCAGGAAGTGTTTGGCCGAGAACGGACGATACAAATGAACGGAAACCAAACCAACTTTTTCACCCTTAGCCGTCAAATGGTCGATAGCTTCGCGTGCAGCTTCCGTTACAGAACCCATTGCAATGATGACACGTTCTGCATCTTCTGCTCCGTAATAATCGAACAAACCGTATTTGCGGCCTGTGATCTTGGAGATTTCGTTCATATATTCTTCTACGATAGCAGGAACTGCATCATAGTAAGAGTTGCTTGATTCTCTGTGCTGGAAGAAGTGGTCAGGGTTTTCAGCCATACCGCGTGCAACCGGAGTTTTCGGGTTCAAGGCGCGTGCGCGGAATTCGGCCAGCGCCTTCTGGTCGATCAGCGGAGCCAGGTCTTCATTTTCCAATGCTTCGATCTTCTGGATTTCGTGAGATGTACGGAAACCGTCGAAGAAGTTCATGAACGGAACGCGGGATTTGATCGTAGCCAAGTGGGCAACACCGGCCAAATCCATCACTTCCTGTACAGAACCTTCAGCCAACATGGCGAAACCGGTCTGACGGGCAGACATTACGTCCTGATGGTCACCGAAGATACACAGTGCATGAGAAGCCAATGTACGGGCAGATACATGGAATACGCAAGGCAGCAATTCACCTGCGATCTTGTACATGTTCGGGATCATCAGCAACAAACCCTGAGAAGCCGTGTAAGTCGTAGTCAGTGCACCAGCCTGCAATGAACCGTGAACTGCACCGGCAGCACCACCTTCAGATTGCATTTCCTGCACCATTACAGTTTCGCCGAAAATATTCTTACGTCCGGCAGCAGCCCATTCATCTACATATTCTGCCATTGTAGATGACGGAGTGATGGGGTAAATCGCAGCAACTTCACTGAACATATAGGAGATATGTGCAGCAGCCTGGTTACCATCACAGGTTAAAAATTTCTTCTGTTTTGTCATAGACTCTTACTATTAGTATTTAAAAAGATTTCAATATAAAAAGCCGAAAAGCCAAAGCGGAATCATGTTGTCCTCTCCCACTTCGACCTTATCGATTGCATAATACAGATCAGGATTGTTCTTCACTTTCATGTTTTCTTCAATCCTGAAGTTATACCTTCCATTGACCAGGAAATGTGCGTTCTTCCCCCCCTCATTCAATTTATTGTCCTTCAGGAGCTGGTTGTAAAAGAATGATTCGCGGACAGACTGCATATTCACTTCCATCGGCCGGATGGGATACATCAGATTGGAGTTGTACATATATACTTTAGACGGTTTCTTGGGGAACGCCTCTCCCACCGGATAAAGCATATTCATCAAACGGGCATCGGCCAGATATTTGATATAGTTCATCACGGTGGCCCGCGAAGTCTCTATATCTTTGCTCAACTGGCTCACGTTGGGCGTACAAGGGGCGCTTGTCGCCAACAGGTAAAGCAGCTTGCGCAATTTCGGCAGATAGCTCTGTTCGATTTGTTTTATGTATAACACGTCTACTTCCAACATCATATTCATGGTCTTCAACAGGTTCTCCGAGAAATTGCGTTTCTCCAGAAAGAAGGGATAGAAACCATGATGCAGATAGTCCTGAAAGTATGCCATCGGTTTTCCCACCGAGCAGATACCTTTCGCGATCTCCTGATGGCCCGCCAATATTTCTTCAAATGTATAAGCCGGGAAACGGTTTCCGGACATCAGATTAAAAAATTCCCGGAATGAAAAACCTCGCAGGTTATACGAAACCACCTTGCCTGACAGGTCGGGATTCTCCTCTTTCAACCGCATGACGGAAGAACCCGAAAAGATGATCTTCAAGTCAGTGAAGTTATCGTAACAATAGCGGAGTTCTTTCGACCATCCCGAATATTTGAACACTTGATCGATCAGCAGCACTTTTCCTCCTTTTGCCCTGAACTCAGAAGCAAAATCGACCAACGTACGTTCCGTAAAATAAAAATGATTCAGATTTATGTAAAGACACTCCTTATTGTCCGCGCCAAAATGCTCACGGGCATAATCCAGCAGAAAAGTCGTCTTTCCCACTCCGCGAGAACCCTTAATGCCGATCAACCGGTCATTCCAGTCGATCTCATCCATCAGTCCTCTGCGAACCGGCGAATACAAGTGTTCTACCAGGTATTTATGTGTTTTAAAGAATGCTTCCACCTATATTTATTGCTATATCGGTGGCAAAGTTAGAAAATATTCTATGTTTTGCAATACCGAGATAGCAATTTTATTTATAGTTGATAATTTAAAGTTGGCAGTTGCCATATCAAATGTTTACATTCGCCTTTACAATTGCCAACTTCACAAAGATCCGGATTACTCGATTACCGTTACCCATCCATAGGTGTCGGGTTCGTCGCCATACTGGATAGCACGCAGCTTATTGTATAGCTTTTCACAAACAGGACCCGGCTTGCCGTCTTTTGCTATCACATAAGATTTATCGATATCCAAGTCGTCGATCTGTGAAATCGGAGCGATAACTGCGGCTGTTCCGCATTCGGCAGCTTCGTCGAATGTCGCGATCTCTTCGACCGGAACAGGACGGCGTTCTACCGTCAGGCCCATGTCGGTTGCCAACTGCTGCAAACTCTTGTTCGTGATGGAAGGCAGGATAGAATGGGATTGCGGAGTGATATAGCTGTTACCACGGATTCCGAAGAAGTTGGCCGGACCGCATTCGTCCAGATATTTCTTTTCTTTCGGATCCAGATATAAGACAGCGGCATAGCCCAACTCATGAGCCTTTTCGCCCGCAACGAGGCTGGCGGCATAGTTACCACCGACCTTGATCGTACCGGTTCCCTGAGGGGCGGCACGGTCGTAATCGCGCATGATACATACTTTGGAGGGTTTGAAACCTCCCTTGAAGTACGGTCCCACCGGCGTTACAAACACCATGAACATATATTCGGGAGCCGGCTTCACACCCACCTGGGCGCCCAAACCGATCATCAACGGACGGATATATAAAGCAGCCCCGCTTTCATAAGGCGGCACAAAACGTTCGTTCAGTTTTACGACCTTGCGGACAGCTTCTTCAAACTTCTCAACGGGCAGCTCGGCCATTTTGATACCACGGCTGGAAGATTGCATACGTTTGCCGTTCTCATCCATACGGAACACACGGATCTTGCCGTCCTTCCCTTTGAACGCCTTCAATCCTTCAAACGACTCCTGTCCGTAATGCAAACATGTGGCAGCCATATGAATATTGATGATCTCGGAAGAACTTACTTCCAGTTCGCCCCATTTACCGTCCCGATAGTAACACCTTACATTATAGTCTGTCTTCATATAACCGAATGACAGATCAGACCAATTAATATTTTCCATCTCTTATCGTAATTAGATTATTGACAGGCAAAGGTATTAATAAAAAATGAAAAACAGCAGCCGCCGCCTTATTTAATCCTGCAGGAAAATAATCGCGCAGGTTGTCGCGGTATGCGTGTCATGCGCCAAGTATATTGCCACATTTCCACCTTATTGTATTTCATGCCACAAAAACCATTGGTCCAAATCGAAACTACTACCCCATATAATTCGATTTTCTACCCCATATAATCCGAATTACCCGCAAGGGTAATATTTTTTAATAAACGGTCATTTTCACACAAGATTAAATATCAACAACTTACAACAAATCACATTTCAAGGGGGGGGGATATTGTATTTTTCAACCTCCTTGCCATCCGGTAAAACCGGTAAATTTCTTTTCTCCATAATAAAGAAGAACAACATGGAATTCAAGGCAATATTCGAATAAACAAAGCAAAGTGACAAACTTTACTGTTTTTTTATGTACATTTGTCACCCGAAATAAAAACAATAGCATGAAAGTAATCGATCTGATCAACAGCAGCAAGAACACCGCTTTCTCATTTGAAATACTTCCTCCCTTGAAAGGGAACAGCATACAGAAAGTATATAACGTGATAGACAAACTGGTCGAGTTCGATCCCAAATACATTAATATAACGTCTCATCATAGCGAATATATCTATAAGACCTTGCCGGACGGCAGCTTCCAGAAGGTAAACATCCGCAAACGTCCCGGATCGGTCGCCATCGCTTCGGCCATCCAGAACAAATATGGCGTGACGGCTGTTCCTCATATTATATGTAAAGGATTTACAAAGGATGAAACGGAATATGCACTGATCGACCTGAACTTTTTAGGCGTTTACGACCTGTTGTTGCTCCGCGGGGATGTAAAAACGCTGGAAGCCGGACAAAAAACGGACATATACCACGAACATGCGACCGACCTCCAGCAGCAGGTGAATGACTTCAACAAAGGCATCGCCATAGACGGTTCCACTTTCGAAGCCAATGAAACCCCGTTCTCCTACGGAATGGCTTGCTATCCGGAAAAGCATGAAGAGGCGCCCAATATGGAATCGGATATTTTCTATCTGAAAGAGAAGGTAAAAAACGGGGCGGACTACTTAGTGACACAGATGTTTTTCGACAACGAGAAATATTATGCATTCGTAGACCGTTGCCGGGCGGAAGGCATTACGGTCCCCATCATTCCGGGTATCAAACCGATCGTATTCAAGAACCAGCTTACCGTGCTGCCCAAGATATTCCGTTCGGACATCCCCGAACCGTTTGCAACGGAACTTCGCAAATGCAAGACGGACGAAGAGGCAAAAGCCGTCGGTGTCGAATGGTGCATCCAGCAATGCAAAGACCTGATCGCACACGGCGTTCCGAGCCTGCACTTCTATACGATGATGGCATCGGATAGCGTTTACAAGGTGGCAAAAGAGGTGTATTAAACACGAAAATTTCATTTCATGGGCATGAAACTATATTTTCCTGCCCATGAAACTATGTTTCCATGCCGAAGAAACTATATTTTCAAGCAATCGTAATCTCCCCGATCAGCGAACAATTCAGATGTTCCTTTACCTCATCCGGCGTCATACCGTGCCCGAACAGGAACATCAACTTGGCAACCGCACATTCGGTCGTGCTGTCGTAACCGCTCACCACGCCGGCTTGCAACAATTTGCGGCCGGTTTCATAGCGGTGCATTTCCACACTTCCGGCAAGGCATTGGGTAACATTGACAATGACGATCCCTCGTTCGACCGCATCCTTCAACATTTCCAACAACCAGTCATATCCGGGCGCATTCCCGCTACCGAATGTTTCCATCACGACGCCTTTCAAGCCGGGGATATTCAATATGCTTTCCACGACCAGAGGGGAAATTCCGGGAAATATTTTCAGGATAGCAATATTCCGGTCCAACAGGTAATGCGGTTTCAGCGGTTTCCTGGATACCGGATGGTAAATCTGGGGGATATCATACTTAATCGAAATGCCGGCATGTGCCAGCGGGGGATAATTATAGGAACGGAACGCATTGAAATTATCCGCATTCGTCTTGCTGGTACGGTTGCCGCGCAACAGGTCGTTTTCAAAGAAAATACAGACTTCGGGAACCAGCGGCATGTCGTTTTCACGGGCAGCGGCAATCTCTATCGCCGTAATCAGGTTTTCCTTTCCATCCGTACGAAGCATGCCGATCGGAAGCTGCGAACCGGTCAGGATCACCGGCTTACTCAGGTTTTCCAGCATAAAGCTCAAAGCGGAAGCGGTAAATGCCATCGTATCGGTCCCATGCAGAACGACAAAACCGTCGTAATCATGATAGTGCTCCGCAATGACATGCACGATCTTCATCCATGAATCCGGTCCCATCTCCGATGAATCCATCGGCGGGTCGAACTGGATAGACGATATTTTATATCCGAGATTTTTCAGTTCGGGGACATGCTCCTCCAAATGTTCGAAGTTAAAGGCCTCCAAAGAACCTGTCTCAGGATTTTCTATCATACCGATAGTGCCTCCCGTATATATAATCAGAATAGAAGCGTCTTCCTTGCATACATTCATAATACAATCCGTATTTATGTGATTTCCTTTTTTACGGCGCAAAGATAATAACTATCATTTTGAAATCAAATACTAAGATAAGATAATTTAAATTTATCCAAAAGCCACCACAATAAGAATATATACAAGTAAAAACATTACATTTTGTCAACCGCACAACAAAAATGAAAAAAAGTTTGTTATTGGATAGGGGTTTTTACAAGTATCTTAGTCTTATCGACGGAAGAATAAATTTTACGAAGATGAAATACATACTGTTTATCGCAATGGATCTGGCATTATATCCTTTTTTGCTTGTGCTTTTTATCGGTAAATGCATAAAAGAGAAAATACAGATCGCGCATTAAGATGAGGTTTCTTATTTCCCCGATTATTCGTACCTTTGCTCTATCAACTCAATAAGGAGCAACATGTACTTCAAGGATATTATCGGTCAGGAAGAAATAAAAAGACGACTTATACATTCGGCACAGACAGGTGTCGTCCCGCACGCCCAGCTATTCACGGAACAGGGCGGCGCAGGCGCTTTTCCTCTTGCACTGGCTTACGCACGTTATCTGAACTGCACGAACCGGACGGAGACGGACTCATGCGGGCATTGCCCGTCATGCCTGAAGTACGACGAGTTGGCCCACCCGGACCTTCACTTCGTGTTCCCGATCGTTTCCAAGAAGGAGAAGAAAAAGGACGTCTGCGACGATTACCTCACCGAATGGAGAGGCTTCCTGAAAGACCGCCCCTATTTCGACATAGACGGCTGGCTGGATTATATCGATGCCGGCAACTCGCAAGCTCTGATCTACTCGAAAGAGAGCGACGAGATTATCCGGAAACTGAGCCTCAAGATATACGAAGCGACTTACCGCATCCTGTTGGTCTGGCTACCGGAAAAACTCCACCCGACCTGTGCCAACAAACTCCTGAAGATAATCGAAGAACCTCCCCGGAACACGGTGATCCTGATGGTCTCGGAACTTCCCGATCTGGTTTTAGGGACGATCCTGTCCCGTGCGCAACGTATCAACGTGCGCGGGATTCATCCGGAAGATATCGCCGCCTCCATGATTTCCCGGTTCAACCTGACTCCCGAAGATGCCAAGCATGTCGCCCATCTGGCGAACGGGAGTTATCTGAAAGCGGTCGAGGCTATCAGCCTGGGAGAAGAGAACAAGTTCTACCTGGAACAGTTCAAAGGCATGATGCGCAACTCTTGGGCGCGTAATGTCAGAGGCATGAAAGACATGGCAGACGTGTTGGCAAGTATCGGGCGTGAACGGCAGAAGAACTTCCTTGCTTATTGCCAGCATCTGATACGCGAGAACTTCATGTATCGGTTCCAGTCGCCGGAACTCAATTATATGAATATGGACGAAGCCGGATTTGCCGTGAAGTTCGCCCCTTTCATCAATGAACGGAACGTGATCGACATCATGGACGAACTGGCAAAAGCGGAACGGCACGTGACGCAAAATGTGAATGCGAAGATGGTCTTTTTCGATCTTTCCCTACGGCTTACCGTATTGATAAAACGGTAATCGCCGGATCAGCGGTCACAACTTTTTATTCCGCCAGTTCCCTTTCCAGAGATAGAAGAAAGCGGACAGGATCATCAAATCGTAGACGTGCTCCGTTGTCCAGCAGGCCGCCACATCCGCATGCATCCGGATACCGACCCAAAGTGCATAGAGAACATAGACAAAGATACTTGCCATATCAATCAGCAATGCCGTCTGCGTATTTCCCGTTCCCGACACGCTGAAAAAGAAGATAAAGGCCGGAACCGCAATCAGATAAGAGGAAAGCATCACCCAGAGTGACGACACGGAACCGGCAATCAGATCCGGATTATCCGTGTAGATGCGCAATACCAGTTCCGGAAACAGGGCGATCAGGATACCGAGCGGCAAAACGAAGTAATAGCAAATCCGTATCATACGTCCGCACAATCCCATCACCTGTTCCGGCTTTCCCGCACCGATCAGATTGCTGACCAGCGAACTGGAAGTCGAAGCAAAAGCATTGACAAACATAAACAGAAACGAAGAAATACTTCGCACCACATTCGTAATCGCCAATGGCCGCTCTCCTTGATGCTCCATCACGACAAAGAACACGAACCAGCCTAAAAAAGCAATCCCGTGCTGAATCATAATCCAGATAGAGACACCCAATATTTGCTTCAACATCCGGAAATCCAAACCCGAATACTTAAACAACCCGTATTTCTCATAATCGACTTTCTTCCATGTATAAAGAATGAAGAACAGTACCGAAACAGCCTCGGAGACCGATGAAGCGATCGCGGCTCCGGCAATTCCCAATGCCGGTAATCCGAACTTTCCGAATATCAGGACATAGTTCAGCATTACATTGGTCAACACCATCACGACCGAGTTTATGGTCAGGATCCTTGTCTTTGTGATACCGACATAAAAAGCCCTGAACATAACGGCCACAAAGGAGAAGAAAAAGCCATAGACACGCCAGTCCACATACTTCATCGTAGCCTGGTAGACACCATCGGAACCGATCAGTTTGCGAAGGAAGAGAGGCGAATACAGATGCGAAGCCGTGAACAGCAACGCGGCAAGCAGCAACAGGAAAAACGTCCCCTGCAGGAAGACCGGTCCGATCCGTTTATACTCCTGTGCACCGTTTCGCCGGGCTATCAATACCTGCGCACCGATACTGAAACCGAAGCCGAGCATATAAATCACAAGGTAATAGACTCCCGCCAATGCCGACGCTCCCAACTCGACTTCCCCCACCCGCCCCAAGTAGGCGGTATCGGTCAACCCGATCATGTGCTCCATCAGGAGACTCATCAAAACGGGGAATGTTATTTGCAGAATTTGTTTGTTCGTGAATTGCATATTGCTTGATAAAAAGGGGTGCAAAGATAATAATAAGAATGGATTGCACAATATAACCGGGCGACATTCGTTTTTACAAAAATGAACCGGCATGATGGCCCGTATAATTTATAATGAAATTTCTATGAAAACGAAATTATTGCTGATATTCTCTCTGTCATTTTACCTCTTCAGTTGTAACGGACAGAATTCCCATATCCCGGCGGCTGTCACTTCGGCCGCTCCGGTCAAGATCAACCGTTTCGACAAGGAGCTTTTGAAGCTGGTCGACACGAACGACTCTGCCCTACAAGCCGTGCTTGTCCGAGAATACCCGCAAATGCTCGACGTATTGGGAAAAGGCATCCTGAACATGAAGTCTCCGGCAATGCCCGGTTTCTTCGACAAATTGGTCAACTATTATTCCGAACCGACTTTGAAGGGGTTATACGCCGATGCTGTCCGTCAATATGACGATGTATCCCGGATCGAGCAAGCGCTCGGCAACGGTTTCGCATGGCTGAAGACCTGCTTTCCTTCGATGCAGATCCCGGCCGTCTATATGCACGTTTCCGGCTTCAACCAGAATGTACTGGTCGGCGACAGCCTGTTGTCCATCTCGATTGATAAATATTTAGGCGAGGGATATCCCTTGTACCAGGATTTCTTCTATGATTTCCAGCGCCGGTCAATGACGCCTGAACACATCGTCCCCGATTACCTTGCCGGTTGGCTGATGTCCGAGTATCCGTTTGAAGGAAAAGAAAACGTACTGCTCGACCGGATGATCTATGAAGGCAAAATAAAATATCTGATTCATCAGGCATTTCCCGAATTAAAGCCTGAAATACTCATGGGCTACACGGAAACTTCCTATAACTGGTGCAAGGAGAATGAATCCAACCTGTGGAAGGCTATCATAGAGCGCAAGCATCTTTATACGCCCGACCAGATGACGACAGGTAAATATTTCGATAATGTCCCCGGCACATTCCTGTCAAGCGATGCTCCCGGAAATCTCGGCAGTTGGCTCGGCTGGCAGATTATCGACAAATATATGCGGGAAACGAATTCGACTCCGGAAGCCCTGATGCAAAACAACGATAGCCAGGCCATCCTGACCGAATCGAAATACAAGCCCTAAAGCCTACGGAGGAATATAAAAAAGAAAACCGTCCTATTCTCGCGAACTGGACGGATAACCTAATCTAACTTAATTCTAATACCATGAAAAACACTATATCTTAATAACAGGATCGGAATCAAAAAGTTTAACGGAGCGGTTTATTTTTATTTCTTTCACAAATAATGATCGTGCGAGATCGACAACACCGTTCCTCTATAACTCTTTATAGCCGCTGTTATTATTTCAACACTTCGAATGTCCGGATTGTTCGCCGGTTCGTCTAAAATAAATACATCCGGTGCATTATTTCCGATCATAAGACAATGCCGAAAAGGAACACCTTTGTCTTTTCCTCTCCACTCAACGAATGCACCGGCCGGGAAAATAGCAGATAATCCAAATCCCAGCAGGCAAGTGCCGAAAGGCAACGTTCCTCCACATTCCAGTCGTCATTCAGGGAAGCAAAGTTCTCTATCGAAGTATCACCTGCAAAAAACGCCGACGTTTTGAAACAGGAATTCATTATTGTAATAAACTTCATGCCTCCATGAACGGTTATATATAATAACATAAAATTTAAAAGCTATGGGGTTTTTATGGTATATTATCATAGGTATAGTAGCCGGCTTTCTTGCCGGTAAAATCATGCGGGGCGGTGGCTTCGGAGTAATAATCAATCTGATTTTGGGGATAGTCGGCGGCGTATTGGGCGGCTGGGTATTCGGATTACTCGGAATTGCGGCTTCCGGTATTATCGGCAGCCTGATTACGGCTACGGTCGGAGCCATTCTGGTGTTATGGATCGCTTCGTTGTTTAATAAACGAAATGTAGATTAGTAACAACAGGACATATAGGGCAACGCAAATCCGTTCAATCGGCGAGATTTGCGTTGCCCTGTTCTTTTCTGCTATTTATAGGGAACAGATCCCTATTTCAACACCACCAGCACCCCGACCGGGCCATGCGCACCCAACACAAGCGCCTGTTCGATATCGGCAGTTTTGGACGGACCTGAGATGAAAGCGCCGAAATCGTATGTCATGTTTTCCGTCCGTTTATAGGCCTCGTGCATGTTGTTCACGATCGAACTTCGGTCTATCAGCATGACCAAACTGTTGGAGATGAAATACAATGCCTTATGTTTCACCTGACGGGTAATCCAGACAGCGCCGTTCTCGGCTACACCGAAATGGCCTTCCACGACGGCAAGGTCGGTATTGTCCAACTCGCGGGGATCGTCGAGGTCATCCGGGTTGAAGGTGGCACAGGCAATGCCGGGGAGATTGGAGGCGATACGGGTCGCATCGGGAAAATGCCGGCGGATAATATCGTTGATATCGTCACCGGGTTGCATCAGGACCGCTTTTCCTCCGGCAGCATTCAGGGATTCGGCGAACCGGGCGACTTTATCTTCATAGGTGATGGCATCCAGCGCCAGTTCCGGCATCTCATAACGCTTGCCGGTATGACGGCGTATAGCGGATAATATATCGTTTTTGCTACTCATTGTCGTATTATTTTAAGGGCAAGCCTACCTCGCCCCTATATTATTTTATCTTGTTACTTTTCCACATTTCGTTGAACGACTGCTTGGCAAAGGCTGGCAGTTCACGGCCCTTGCCCCATGCATTCAGAGAGTTGTAGATCATAAAACGAGGCATCTTATTGACTATCGGAGCAAACTTCAAAGCCGTATTGAACAGATTCGGACGTTCCATCAGGAACTTCATGCCGCCGGACATGATCTTTTTTTCCGTACTCGCTTTTCCGATCTTATCCAAGTCCTGGCGCCAGCGGTAGATCTGTTCGCCGAGGTCGATCTTGACCGGACAGACATTGGAGCAAGAGAGGCATAGCGAGCAGGCGGAAACATTGTCCGAATACTTCACCGGATCTTTCAGCATCCCTAAATTGATCCCGATCGGGCCGGGTATAAAATAGGTATAGGAATAACCGCCGCTACGGCGATAGACCGGACAGGTATTCATACACTCGCCGCAACGGATGCAGTTCAGCGTACGGATATGATCGGGACGTGCCAGGATATCGCTCCGCCCGTTATCGACTATGATGATATGGAACTCACCCCCTTCTTTCGGTTTACAATAGTGAGAAGTATAGGAAGTAATCGGCTGCCCCGTGCCGGAGCGTGCCAACAAGCGTGTAAAGATACCAAGCGACTCCCGGTCCGGCACGATCTTCTCCATGCCGAACGTCGCGATGTGGACATTCGGGAAAGAGGTTCCCATATCGGCATTTCCTTCGTTGGTGCAGACTACTATCTCGCCGGTCGAAGCGACTGCAAAGTTAGCTCCCGTCATGGCGACATCGGCTGTCAGGAACTTTTCACGCATATTCTTACGGACGGCATGCGTCAGATAGGTCGGGTCGGAGTTTCCTTTTTCCGTACCTAACACGCGCTCCATCATCTCGCCTACCTCCTGGCGTTTGATGTGGATAGCGGGCATCACGATATGGCTGGGATGAAGTTTCATCCATTGGAGGATACGTTCACCAAGATCGCTCTCGATTATATCGTAGCCTTTTCCAAACAGGTAATCGTTCATGCCGCACTCCTCAGTCAACATGGATTTGCTCTTTATCAGCGTATGCGCCTTGTGCTGTTGCAGGATTTCATCGACGATCGCATTATGTTCCGCCGCATCTTTCGCCCAATGGACGATCGCCCCGTTGGTTGTGGCATTCTTCTCGAACTCCTCCAAAAGGGTATCCAGATGACTGTTCGAATAGAGTTTGATATCACTGGCCAGTTCGCGCAAACGTTCCCATTCGGGAAGCGAATGACTCATTTTATCCCGTTTGGCACGCACCATCCAGAGAGTTTCGTCGTGCCAGGCTTCCTGCTTACGGTTCTCGATGAAGCGGGCAGCTGCTTTTGAATGTTTCGTGCTCATAATCCGGAAGCTAATATTTCAACAATATGAATCGTTTTGATCGGAAGGTTATCACGCCTGATCACGCCTTCCATATGCATCAGGCAGGAACTGTCGGCACCGGTGATGTACTCGGCTCCCGTACTCATGTGATCCTTCACCTTATCTTGTCCCATGCAAACGGACACTTCGGGTTCCTCAACCGCAAACATGCCACCGAAACCGCAACACTCGTCGATACGTTTCGGTTCGAATATCTCGATGCCTTTCACCAAGGAAAGGAGATCGCGCAACTTGGAGTAATACGGGATATTCCGTTCGCTCGGCGAAGAGAGGTGCAATTCGCGCACGCCGTGACAGCTATTGTGGATGCTCACCTTGTGGGGAAATTCGGCTTTCAGTTCCTTGACCTTCACTATATCGTGCAGGAACTCGCAGATATCATAAATCTTCTTGCTGTTCATACACGCATGCCCGGCCTTTTCCAGAATGCCGGGATGATTCTCTTTCACGAAAGCGACGCAACTGGCGGAAGGACCAACCACATAATCGTACGGACGGAACAGTTCTTCCATCCGCAACGCCAATCCCGCCGATTCATGCTCGAACCCGGCATTTGCCATCGGCTGGCCGCAACACGTCTGGTCTAACGGATAATCCACATCCAAGCCGAGACTTTTCAATAATTTATAGGAAGCAACACCAACTTCCGGATATACCGCATTGATATAGCAGGGGATAAATAATCCTATCTTCATATTGGTTTATTTTAATTACCACAAATGTAATAATTATTTTGGTTACTTTTGGCTTGATCCAAAAGTAACGGATCACTTATACTCTTGCCAACTCCGTATCTGAATATCGTCCATGCCCAGGGTACAGAACGCTTCGATAAAGGCGCTTGCCAGACGGGCATTCGTGATGAGCGGAATGTTCAGGTCAATGGCGGCACGGCGGATCTTGTAGCCATTATCCAGCTCACCGGCGGAAAGGTCGCGCGGAATATTCACAACCATGTCGATTTTCCTTTCATGGAGCATGGTGAGTGCTTGCGGTTCCTTGCCTTCCTCGCTCGGCCAGTAAACCTGCGTGCTGGGGATACCGTTCTCTTCAAGAAAACGATGCGTCCCGCCTGTGGCAAAGAGGTTGTAGCCTTTCGAAGCCAGCATCTTGGCGGCATCCAGCATGGCCACTTTCTGTTTTGGCGTACCCGTCGAGAGCAGAATATTCTTTTCCGGGATGCGGAGACCGACAGAGAGCATGCTCTTCAGGACCGCCTCGGAAACATCGTCACCGATACAGCCGACCTCACCCGTCGAAGCCATATCGACTCCCAAGACGGGATCGGCTTTCTGCAAACGGTTGAAGGAGAACTGGGAGGCTTTGATACCTACATAATCCAGGTCGAACTCATTCTTATTCGGTTTTTCGACAGGCAAGCCCAACATGATACGGGTAGCCAGTTCGATAAAGTTTATCTTCAATACTTTGCTGACGAACGGGAAGGAACGACTCGCGCGAAGGTTACATTCGATCACCTTGATTTCGTTGCCTTTCGCCAGATATTGGATGTTGAACGGGCCGGAGATATTCAACTCTTTTGCGATCTGCTTACTGATACGCTTGATGCGACGTACCGTTTCGACATAGAGTTTCTGTGCCGGGAACTGAATGGTCGCATCGCCGGAATGCACACCGGCAAACTCGATATGTTCGGAGATGGCATACATGACGATCTCGCCCTTATCGGCAACCGCATCCATTTCCACTTCCTTGGCATGTTCGATGAACTGGCTGACAACGACCGGATGTTTCTTCGACACGTTGGCCGCCAGTTGCAGGAAGCGTTCGAGTTCCTCTTGGTTGGAGCAGACGTTCATGGCGGCGCCGCTCAGCACATAGCTCGGACGGACTAAGACCGGGAAACCGACCTCGGCCACAAACGCATTGATATCGTCCATCGACGAAAGCTCTTTCCAGCGCGGCTGATCCACCCCGATGCGGTCCAGCATGGCGGAGAACTTCTCGCGGTCCTCGGCGTTGTCGATGCTCTTGGCGGACGTACCTAAGATATTGACATGCTGCTCGTCCAGACGCATCGCCAGGTTGTTCGGGATCTGACCGCCTGTCGAGACAATCACGCCGTGCGGATTTTCCAGTTCGAGGATATCCATAACCCGCTCGAACGTCAGTTCGTCGAAGTAGAGGCGGTCGCACATATCATAGTCGGTCGAAACCGTTTCGGGATTGTAGTTGATCATCACCGAACGCCAGCCCTCCTTGCGGATCGTTTCCAACGCCTGCACACCGCACCAGTCGAACTCAACCGAGCTGCCGATCCGGTAAGCACCGGAACCCAGCACGACGATGGAGCGGTGGTCGCCTAAATACTGCACATCATTTTCCGTACCGCTATAGGTCAGGTACAGGTAATTCGTCTGCGCCGGATATTCGGCAGCCAACGTATCGATCTGCTTCACGACCGGGACGATACCGTGCTCCTTACGGAACTGGCGGACCTGCATCATGCCTTTTTCTATATCGTCTTCGAAGCCGAGGGCACGGGCAATCTGAAAATCAGAGAACCCCTGTACCTTCGCACGCTTTAGAAGAGCAAGGAACGCGGATGACGCGGATTGGGCGGATAAAAGCGGATTTAATTGATTGTGTAACTCCTGCGAAGTCTGCATGATCCCGTAGAGTTTTTGCAGGAACCAACGGTCGATCTTCGTCAAATCGTGTATCTGATCGACGGTATATCCGGCACGGAACGCTTTGGATATAACGAAGATACGGGTATCGGTCGGTTCATGGAGCGCCTTGTCGATGTCAGGGATCACCAACTCCTTATTTTCCACGAAGCCGTGCATGCCCTGCCCGATCATACGCAGGCCTTTCTGGATCGCCTCTTCGAAGGTACGGCCGATCGCCATCACTTCGCCGACGGATTTCATGCTCGAACCCAGTTCACGCGCCACACCGTGAAACTTGCCTAAGTCCCAACGCGGAATCTTGCACACCACATAGTCGAGAGCCGGTTCGAAGAAAGCGCTTGTCGTCTTCGTCACCGAATTTTTCAAGTCGAAAAGACCGTAGCCCAGCCCCAGCTTGGCAGCGACGAAAGCCAGCGGATAGCCGGTTGCCTTGGAGGCCAGCGCGGAAGAACGGGAAAGACGGGCGTTCACCTCGATCACACGGTAGTCTTCGCTTTCAGGATCGAAAGCATACTGCACGTTACATTCGCCCACGATACCGATATGGCGGATGATCCGGATAGCCAGTTCGCGCAGTTTATGATATTCGCTGTTGGTCAGCGTCTGCGATGGGGCGATGACGATGCTCTCACCGGTATGGATGCCTAACGGGTCGAAGTTCTCCATATTACAGACCGTGATGCAATTGTCGAAACGGTCGCGCACCACTTCATATTCCACCTCTTTCCACCCCTTCAAACTCTTTTCCACCAACACCTGGGGAGAGAAAGAAAAGGCTTTCTCAACCAACACGTTCAGTTCCTCTTCATTGTCGCAGAAGCCGGAACCAAGACCGCCCAATGCATAAGCAGCACGGACAATCACCGGATAGCCCAGCCCGGCAGCAGCCCGGCGGGCATCTTCGGCATTCTCCACCGCTTCGCTCCTGATCGTCTTCACACCGATCTCATCAAGTTTGCGGACGAAGAGTTCACGATCCTCCGTATCCATGATCGCCTGTACCGGAGTACCAAGCACACGGACGTTATATTTTTCCAGCACGCCGCTCTGGTAAAGCGCCACACCGCAGTTCAACGCCGTCTGACCGCCGAAAGCAAGCAGGATGCCATCCGGACGTTCCTTGGCAATTACCTTTTCGACGAAGAAGGGGGTAACAGGGAGGAAATAAACGGTATCCGCCACTCCTTCCGAAGTCTGTACCGTAGCGATGTTCGGATTGATAAGCACTGTCCGGATTCCCTCCTCCTTGATGGCTTTCAGTGCCTGGCTGCCTGAATAGTCGAATTCGCCCGCTTCGCCGATCTTGAGGGCGCCGCTTCCGAGTATCAGGACTTTCTTTATATCTTCTTTCATTTTTCGGATTCTTTTATTCGTTAACATATTTTGGCAGGGTGTCTCCGGGTATGCCCGAAGGCCAGCTCTCCTTACGCCCGGAGAAAAGCACCGGGCAGAAGAACTTAGAGCAGCTCTACAAACTTATCGAAGATAAACTCCGTATCAGTCGGTCCGCTGCATGCTTCAGGATGGAACTGAGAAGAGAAGAAAGGCTTCGTCTTATGCCGGATTCCTTCGTTCGTCCCGTCGTTCATATTGACAAAGAGCGGTTCCCAGTCAGCCCCCAACGTATCATTATCCACCGCATAGCCGTGATTCTGGGAAGTGATAAAGCACTTCTCCGTCCCCACCATGCGCACCGGCTGGTTATGGCTGCGGTGACCGTATTTCAGCTTATAGATCGAAGCGCCTCCGGCCTTTGCAAGCAACTGGTTTCCCATGCAAATGCCACAGATCGGTTTGTCTCCTGCAAGAGCCTCGCGAATGTTCCGTACAGCAGCATCGCAAGTATCGGGATCGCCGGGACCGTTCGAAAGGAAAAGCCCGTCATATTCCAGATGATTGAAATCATAGTTCCAGGGAACACGGATCACCGCCACATTCCGTTTCAAGAGGTTACGGATGATATTAGCTTTCACCCCGCAATCGAGAAGCACGACACGCTTCAATTGACTATTGGCAATTGATAATTGGCAATTATCGACTTCAGACAAGGGGTAGGTCCGGCTCGTACCGTCAGGCTGATAAACAATGATGTCTTTACAAGAAACACGGTCTACATAATTGATGCTGCCATAATCCGGCATCCCTTCTTCATTGTCAATTGTCAATTGTCCATTGTCAGTTTCACCGGCACCGCCGATAACGATGCGTCCCATCATCACCCCGTGCTCCCGTATCTTCTTCGTCAACGCACGGGTATCGATACCGGTGATTCCGGGGATCATCTCACGCTTCAGCCAGTCGCCAAGGCTTTCGACAGCATTCCAGTGGCTATATTCTTCGCTATAATCACTCACTATAATCGCCTCTGCATGAATTTTCTCACTCTCCATGTAGGTTGGCAAGCCATTCTCTTCGATAGAGAAAGGAGGCACCCCGTAGTTTCCGACCAGCGGATAAGTCAGAACCATCAGCTGCCCGGCATACGAAGGATCGGTAAGGCTTTCGGGATAACCGGTCATAGCGGTATTGAACACCACCTCGCCGGCCACCGCCTTGTCGAAACCAAAAGAGAAGCCGTGAAACATGCTCCCGTCGTCTAAGACCAATGTTGCAGTTTTTCTTGTCATTCTTATTTAATTTTCAATTTTCCATATTCAATTTCCACAAAGTGGATAAGCGCTTCGTTCACCATTCGTGCGCCGCCCGGTGTCGGATAATCGCCGGAAAAGTACCAGTCGCCCGGATGATCGGGACAAGCGGCATGCAGTCCTTCGAGTGTCTGGTAGACGATCTCCACCTTCGCACGTGTCCCGGCGGGGGTAAGCAGTTCAACCATCTTGGCCGAGATTTCCTCGTCGGTGAAAGGCGTATAAATCTCCTTCACATAGTTCACGATCGTATCGCACGGCACGGCCTGCTGCCGCTTGGCTTTCTTATAAGCATCGAGCAGGACGGATTCCATCCCCCTGTCCACTAAAAGCGCCACGGCAGCCTTGAAGGCGATAAACTCGCTCATGCGGGACATATCGATGCCGTAATAATCCGGATAACGCACCTGGGGAGACGAGCTGACCACCACGATCTTCTTCGGGTTCAGGCGGTCCAGGATACCGATAATGCTCTGCCGGAGTGTCGTACCGCGCACGATACTATCGTCGATCACGACCAGGTTATCCTCGAAAGGCACGATGCTTCCGTACGTGATGTCGTACACATGGGCAGCCAAGTCGTTACGGCTGTTTCCCTCGGCAATAAAGGTACGCAATTTTATATCCTTGATCGCCACTTTTTCGCACCTGACACGCATGGACAAGATTTGTTCCAGCTCTTCCTCCTGAAGCAGGTGGCTACGATCGGCGATCCATTCCTTTTTCTTCTTGTTCAAATATTCGTTCATGCCCTCCTGCAATCCGAAGTAGGCGACCTCCGCCGTATTCGGGATAAAGGAAAAGACCGTATGGTTCAAGTCATTGTCCACAGCTTTCAGGATGGCAGGCACCAGATTTTCCCCCAACCGTTTCCGTTCGCGGTAAATATCCCGGTCGCTTCCACGTGAGAAGTAAATGCGCTCGAACGAGCAGGCCTTATTCTCCTTCGGCTCTACGATCTGCGACGTATGCCAGTCACCTTGCTTGTTGATGATCAGTGCCTCTCCCCTTTTCAGTTCATGTACCTCTTCGGCAGGCACGTTCATGGCCGTCTGGATCACCGGGCGTTCGCTTGCCAGGATCACGATCTCGTCATCGGCATAATAGAACGCCGGACGGATGCCCCAGGGATCGCGCACGCTGAAAGACTCGCCGCTCCCGGTCAGTCCGCAGATCACGAAACCGCCGTCCCACTGCGGGGCACAACGTTTCAGGACATTCGACAGGTCGACATTCGCTTCGATCGCATGGGTGATCTCCATTCCTTTCAGCCCTTCGGCTTCGTACTTCCGGTACAGGCGTTCGACCTCACGGTCCAGACGGTGCCCCACCTGTTCCAGCATGATGAAAGTGTCGGCATAGGCACGCGGATGCTGGCCGATGGCTGTTATCTCTTCAAAAATATCCTGTACGTTAGTAAGATTGAAATTACCGCAAAGAGCAAGGTTCTTGGCTCTCCAGTTGTTACGGCGTAAAAAAGGATGGACATAGGAAATACCGGACTTACCGGTTGTACTGTAACGCAGGTGCCCCATATAAAGCTCTCCTACAAAGGGAAGGTTTGTTTTAGCAAAAAGCGGATCGTTCAGTTTGCCGGGCGGCAAATCCTTGTAATGCTCATGAACGGCTGCGAATATCTCGGTGATGGCTCCTGTGCCTAATGCTCTTTCCCGAAACATATATTCTTCGCCGGGGCTGGCTTCCAACTTGACGCATGCTAAACCGGCTCCTTCCTGACCGCGGTTATGCTGCTTTTCCATCAACAAATAGAGCTTATTGAGCCCATACATCCAGGTTCCATACTTCTGATGATAATATTCCAAAGGCTTCAGTAACCGGACCATGGCGACTCCACACTCGTGTTTAAGTACTTCCATTTGGTTCTATCTTGTTTATTTCGACTGCAAAGATACTTACATTATATTACATAATGTTCATACAAACGAAATTTATTTGACACATTAATAGAAATAATCATTTTATCTGCCATTTAGTTAAATTATTTTATAAAACAATATTCTTTCGACATACCTATCAAATAAAAAGGAAAAGCCCTTTTCCCTCATACGGATCGTAAGAAAGCAAAGGGCTTTTCCTTTATAATCATTATCGGAGCAGTTTTGTTCCGAAGAAACCGGCCTTTATTTCAAACAGGACAAGCGGGCCTTCACCAACACTATTTCCGGTAAAAGCACTTTTATCTCTTCTTCTCCCAGTTTCTTCCAATGCACCACGAAATTAACGCGTGCTTCCTTCGGTTCATATCCTTTGTCCTGCCACTTCCCGATCTCGTTTTTGAAACTGTTTGAGAAACGGACAATTTCCCTATCCGACGAATCGTAACAACCGCCCTCCATCAACCGCAACGGCATGCCGCTTTTCAGATATCCAATCGACTCCTGTCTCCTTGCATCTTTGAAAAAGTCCAACCATACATCGTGATGCGTAAGTAAGAACGGCAAACGTTCCGGCGTCGGATAATAATCCTTATCGAACCGGACAATCTCTTCCTCATTGCCGAAAATTTCAGGATAATAGCTATTCAAATGGATCGATAACCGGTTTTTGGCACGTGTGAGAGCCACGTAAATCTCGCGTTTCTTTTCATCCGTGACAGGCTGGTTATCCTCCAATAAATTCCTATTATCGTTTAAAAGCAGGAAGACGTTGTCAAACTCTTTCCCTTTTGCCTTATGAATCGTAGAGACAATGATAGTTTCTCCCCGAACGGCATAGAAATCTTCCAGCTTTGATTCAAACAGATACGTTTCCCAATCCGAACGATACTTACGGGGATAAAGCTGTTCGAAATTCTGAATGATCCCCCGACAAATCTCCCAAGAGGCCGCCTCACAATATTCATTTTTAATAGTTTGTTTCGCCTCAATCCAACGTGCTTCATCTATCAGATGAACCCTCTCTTGCAATTCTAAAATCCGGTTGAAGAAACGCATTTCATCCATATCGCACAGACGGAAACCGTCATTCGACTGAATCAAATGGACAGGCATACGCTTTTCTTTCAGCAAACAGGCAACCTGTATCGCTTCCTCGTTTGTCTGAGTCAGTACGCAGGTCGTTCCGGTCAAAGGAGTTTCACAAATTTCCTGTACCAATGGCATAACCATATTCGGCGATTGGTACTGGACGATACGGATCTCACCTTCATCCTGATCGTGGGAAATGATCCGTGACTGCTTCATCCTTCCCGGTATAGTTTCCAAGAAACGATTCGCAAACTCGACCAAACGCTTCTTACTCCGGAAATTGATCAGCAAATCATGCGTACGGGCACCGTATTCATCGACCAGCTTTCTCATATATCGGGAATCCGAACGACGGAAACTGTAAATATTCTGGTCGTCGTCACCTACCGCAATCACCTTCAGATCCTCGTTTTTCCGAATAAGCGCCTCCACCAGCGAAAACTCGTCTTCCGTCATATCCTGCGCCTCATCGATCACCAGAACCGTTTTTGTAATGCGGTTTATCTCTACTTCCCCATTGTCTATTTTCTCCACGGCATCGGCAATTACGGAAGACGATTTATCCAAAGAACCTTGCAGCCCCAACAGGTCGAAACAATAAGAATGGAAAGTCTTGATCTCGACATAACCCGCGGCAGCCCCTATCAACTCCTGTAACCTTTGTCTGAATTCGCTCGCAGCGGCACGAGAGAAGGTCAGCATCAAGAGCTGTTCGTGCTTGACATCTTCCTCCAACAACAAGTAAGCCAGTTTATGAACAAGTACACGTGTCTTTCCGCTTCCGGGTCCCGCCATGACGACTATAGAGCCGGGACGGTCATCCTTGACAATCTCCAACTGTGTTTCGGACAATTCCCCCAATAACCGCTGGAGTTTGGTATTCGTCATTTTCCGGTTAATCTCATTCCTCCGTTTACCGGGGAAATATTTTTGGAGGAATGACAAATAATTCAACTGGAAATAGTCGTCAACAAACTCCAATGCATCGCCATTGCCGGAAAGCATTTTCCGTACATATTCGCCGACGATATTGATCTGCTGGATCTTATTGGCATAAAACAGTTCGAGTTTATGATAATCATCCTGTTTATATTGCATCTTATTATTCAGCACCAACCGGTCTATCTGCAGCCGGTTGTATAAAACCAAGAAGCCGCCTTCGATCTGCAAGGCTCCTATCCGCGAAAGATACAGAAGGGTATCTTCGATATCTTCCATCCGGATGACATGGCCGAACAATTGTTTCCGGACATCCTTCTCATACGCCTCTTTCAACTCAAGCACGGAAAACTCGACCAAAACATTTTCGGACTGTTCCTGTTCGCCGGACTGTCTTGTTTTCTCAAACAAATAACGAATGATGAAATCGGACAAGAGATGCCTCCCTTCCGTCAGTTCTTCCAGATCGAGGACCGATCCGGTACGGGCAATCGTGACATGGTTCCGCACATTATCCAGGTATATCCGTTTGATCCAGTTCTTTTCAGACCAAAAATTGAGGAGCCTGCTTAGCTTATCCGGCGAAATATTTTCTTCCGTCTCGATCTCGGCTTCTTCCCGCAGCTCTTTCAGATTGAAAGATTGTTCTTCAGTGGTAAAAACAGACAAGAGATATTCATCAAGACGGTTGTAAAGACGGACTGTTTCGAGCGAACGATTGCTGTTTTCACCTTTTTTTATATAGGCTGTCAGGTCACAAGCATCTGCCAGAATATTTTCTTCCCGCAACAAGCGAATGATCAGCATCACTTCTTGCCGGGATATTCCCAAATGGTCCGAGATATAATCGATACGGGATTCCGGGATCTCGCCATTGGCATGCTTGCGACTTCTCGTCGAAATCAATTTTTTGATGATGCGTATGGCTTCTTCCTCCTGGGTGCCGTTAAAACGCGGAGAGGCTATTATCCTATCGATAGCCTCCTGAGCCGTTTTCGCAAGGATGCTATCGGCAAAAACACACGGATTGTTTTGCCCCCGCCGGATATAACCGGCTTCTTCAAGCGTGGCTATCGCAGTGGTAACACGCGTTTCCACGTCCAGGATATTTTCATCCCAACCGGCTTTGCGGGCAAGTTCGAGAGCAGACAACGAAATCCTGGAAGCGGTAAGTTCTTTAATTGCTTTCCAAACCTGCTGTATCTCTTTAATACGCAGTTTGGTCTGATTGAGCAGATAGAAGTGCTTGTCCAGATCCTCTTCGTTGAAAAGAACGTAACAATCCGCCTCGATTGCTTCGTCACGTCCGGCTCTGCCAGCCTCCTGCACATAATTCTCTAACGAATCCGAGATCTCGTAATGGACCACCAGACCGACATTTTTCTTGTCGACCCCCATCCCAAAAGCAGAAGTAGCGACCATTATCCGGATTTTATTGGCAATGAAATCATTCTGACTGGATGTTTTCATCCGGGTCTCCATCTTCCCGTGAAAAGTGCCGGCCGAAAAACCGTCCAGCTGCAAGCGCATGGCTACTTTGGCTGCCGTACGAGTACGGGATACGTAAACGATAGCCGGACAATCATGTTCTTCAACGATACTCCGCAGCAGTTCATACTTCTCATCTTCATCTTTTACCTTGAAAACCTTGTATTTTAGATTTTTACGGGTACTTCCCGAACAGAATGTTCTAAAGCGTATATTCAGCTTTTCGAAAAAATAGTCTTTGATATCTTCTATTACATTCTGCTTGGCAGTGGCAGTAAAACAGGACACAGGTATCGCTTGCTTCCCTCCTTTTTGTTCCTGTAACAGACGTATAAAATCGCCTATATATAGATAATCCACGCGGAAATCCTGTCCCCAAGCCGAGAAACAGTGCGCCTCGTCAATAACGAAACGAACCACTTTGCGCCCGACCAACAACCGCTCTATTGTTTTCGAACGAAGCGACTCCGGCGATATATACAACAAGGAAACCGATCCTTCTTCCACTCTTTGGATGGCGTGGGCACGTTCCACCGGATCCAACATCCCGTTGATGGTAACAACATCCATGATTTCATTCTTCCACAGGTTATCCACCTGGTCCTTCATCAGGGATTGCAAGGGAGAGATAACGACAGTAAGTCCTTTTATCCGTTTACCGCTCATCAAAGCCGGAAGCTGGAAGGTGATGGATTTTCCTCCGCCTGTCGGAAAAACGGCCAAAAGAGATTCTTCTTTAATCGCAGCCTCCACCGCTTTTTGCTGCAGATCTTCTCCTTCATAAGTACGGAACGAATCATACTTGAAAAAATATTTCAGTCCTTCCTTACTATTGAATGCTCCTTTGCAATAAGCACATTTATTATTTTCACAAGGTGTATCCCGCAAACGATCCATCACCCATCCTACTTTCGGATAATTATGCAATACCCAGAGCGGAATGGCGGAATGGCGATCCCAACAACCTATCAAAGACAGGCAATAAGCTAATTCCACCGGATAAGAGGCTATCAGTTCAGCAAGGGGAGAAGATATACATATTTCTTTATCGAAACGCTTAAGGATAATACCCGGAAAATCATCCGGAATATCCGGCGCATAATCTATGTAATCAAAAAAGCCGCCGAACTCATCCGTATCATGCAATAATCCGTAATAGATCATTTTCCGCATACTGTCCAGGCGCTCAAAAGCGTTTTGTTCTTCCTCGAACAGCACCAACGATTTCAGCGAATCGTTTACCGGGTTATTAGGTTTGCCGGCCTGCAATTTATCATCCTTCAATAGTTGATGATGCTGGTTTTCCGGGAACAGCAACGAGGACAAATAGAGCGTATCAATTATTTTCGGTTGCCGGTAGCCTGCTTTCTCAAACTGAGGTTTCAAATATAAAAGATCATGTTTTAATATATTATGTCCACCTATATAAGGTACCCGATGCAAAAAAAGCAACAGATTTTCAAAGGAATTTTCATGAAAAGGAGTTCTGTCGGACCGGATAGCTCCGATATCCACTACCCGGCAGGTGTTCAGCGTTACTTCCAAATCAACAAAGGTGATGTCTTTCATGGACTATATTTTTGTTTTGTGGCAAAAATACATTTTTTATTTTATCCGGCAATATCCTCTTCTTTTATCTTCAAGGTAACCGCACCAAGAGAATCTTTCTCCGACCATCTTTTTCCATATTGACATTTTGATAACCCAATAAGGGTTTTTGCTATCAGATAGAATGTTAAAAAATATTACCCTTGCGGGTAATTTCCAAAATATGCCCTATTAATTCAAATTAGATGGGATAAGGGTGTCATTTTGATAATAATCTTTTGCCGGAAACGGGAGAAACCGACTCTCCTCCGGACGAAGAAAGACCGGGAGAACGCTAAGACTCTTTTCTCTCGACTAAGAAATCTCACATTTTCATGTTTCCTGTTACAAAAAATACATATATTTGTCTGACATTAAAATTCAAATTATGAAAATTTACTACTTTATTATCACCCTCATTATCTGTTTTTGTGTCCCCCTTCAGGCACAAAACAAAGCGGACAATTTTAAGCAACAGGCACAGAATAGCTTTGAGAACAAAGACTATACGAAAGCCCGCTATCTTTATATCCAAGCGTATAAGGATTATGCAAATGAAGGAAAAATAACGCAGGCAATCGAGTGCGGTACACAGGCGGCATCCCTCTATTACCGTGAGAACTACTATCAGGAAGCGTTCGATCTTTGCCGGCAAATGAGCCAGATAGTGGCGAATCAGGAACAGGCGGAACAAAAGAAACTGTACGACTTGCGTTTTATGATAACAAAAGAGCGCCTGCAGATGTACATCAAGTTGAGAAACGCCGCACAAGCGCAGCTCCAGCTTAACACGCTGGACAACCTGGCCGAAGAATCAGGCAGTCCCGAACTTTCCGAAGAGTTGTTGTACACTAAAACCGATTACTTCTATATCTTCGGACAGAAGAATGAAGGAGATGCAGCATTCAACAAACTCATCAGCCGATACCGGGAGAAAAAGGAATACGGCAAAGTCAGCGAATGCTATCAAAACCTGATCGCGATTGCACGCAAAGCCAACAATACCTCGCTGATGGAGCAGACCTACGAGAAATATATGGTATGGACCGATTCCGTAAAGATGCTTACCGCAGAGGATAAATTGGGCGTCTTGCAACAAAAATACGATGACAGCCTGCAAACGATACAGGAAAAAGACGATCAGCTATCCGCCAAGCAGTATGTCATCGCCGGACTCTGCACGTTGGTCGCCATCCTGATTGCCGCACTGGCATTCCTGGCATTCCTGGTCATGCGTTTCATCATCCTGAACCGGAAGTTGAAGAAGATTATCCGGACGATCACCGAGCACAGCGAGCAACAGACCGGATTCATCCAAAGCATATCGGCGCAGATGGAACCGACGCTGGACGAAATGAGCAAGTCGGTAGCCGGATTGCAGGCCGCCGCACCCGGACAGGCGAAGGCCATACAGGTCCGTGTCGATGCCCTGAAACTGTTCGGGAACCATATACAAGAACTTTCTTCGCTTGAAAACTCCTTGCTGGAGACCTATGAAGCGCAATCTTTTAATGTCAGCTCTTTCTGCGAGAAAGTGATGGAACAGATAAAAAAGGATGTCCGTCCGGGCGTCGAAGTCACCACGGATATCCCGAAGATCGAAATCAAGACAAATGCCGAACAGTTGCAACGCATCTTGCTGCATCTGCTGAGAAATGCGGCGATCTACACGACATCGGGCAAAATCAAGCTGGAATTTAAAAAGAAAGGAGCCCATATCTGCCAGTTTATTGTTACCGACAACGGTCCGGGCATCCCTGCCGAAAAGCAGGAAGTGATCTTCAAGCCCTTTACCGAAATCAAAGACCTGGCCGATGGTGACGGACTGGGATTGCCCATCTGCTCCCTGATCGCTTCGAAGATAAACGGCACACTGTCCATAGACCCCGAATACAAAAAAGGCAGTCGCTTTATTCTGGTATTACAGGTGTAACCTGACACATACATTGCCTGACGCAGGCGAACACGTTTCCCTGCGTCAGGCTACTTCCGGTAAATATCATTCCCTCCTCGCCTTTTACCTTCCTCCCAAACATGCATATCAAAAAAACACGGCACACTTTTACTTTGTTACGATAAAGTAGTAATAACGCTACAAATTATCACATAAACCAACCATTTGCTATCAAATAGGAACAGACCGACTCTTAGAATAAAAAAGCCTCTCTTCATTTGCACGCAATACTATTACATTTTGAAACAATTACCATATATTTGCCAGACATTTTGCTATCAAAAGCAAATATTTCACAAACATAAGGTCAACAAACAATGAAAGAAAGAAGCCATTTGAATAACAAACAAGGTTTATACGATCCGGTTAACGAGCATGACGCTTGCGGCGTAGGATTGGTCGTAAACGTTCACGGCGGCAAATCGCACGACATTGTAGAGTCCGCCCTTAAGGTACTGGAAAACATGCGGCACCGGGGTGCGGAAGGAGCGGATAACAAAACCGGCGACGGTGCAGGCATCCTGCTGCAAATCCCACACGAGTTTATCTTACTGCAAGGCATCCCCGTACCGGAAAAAGGCAAATACGGAACCGGGCTGGTCTTCTTTCCGAAAGACGAGACGCAGCGTTCGGCCATCCTCAGTATCATGATCGAAGAGATCGAAAAGGAAGGGCTGACCTTGATGCATCTGCGCAAAGTTCCTGTCAACACGGACATCTTAGGAAAAGACGCACAAGACACGGAACCGGATATCAAACAGGTGTTCATCACCGGATGCGACGACCGGCAGGTATTGGAACTGAAACTCTACCTCATCCGCAAACGGATCGAGAAGCGGGTGGCGGCATCCGACATACCGGACAGGAAGGATTTCTATGTGGTGTCGCTTTCCACCAAGAGCATCATATATAAAGGTATGCTGGAGTCGATGCAGCTTCGCCACTACTTCCCCGACCTGACCAACCACTACCTGACAAGCGGGCTGGCACTCGTCCACTCCCGTTTCAGCACGAACACATTCCCGACCTGGAGCCTGGCACAACCGTTCCGCCTCCTGGCACACAACGGGGAAATCAACACCATACGGGGCAACCGGGGCTGGATGGAAGCACGCGAAAGCGTCCTGTCCTCTCCCCGCATCCCGAACATAGACGAGATACGCCCGATCATCCAGCCGGGTATGAGCGACAGCGCTTCGCTGGACAACGTGCTGGAGTTCTTCGTGGCGTCCGGCATGAGCCTGCCGCATGCGATGGCGATGCTGGTCCCGGAAAGTTTCAACGAGAAGAACCCGATATCGGAAGATCTGAAGGCGTTCTACGAATACCACTCCATCCTGATGGAACCGTGGGACGGCCCGGCCGCCCTGCTCTTCAGCGACGGACGGTATGCCGGAGGAATGCTCGACCGTAACGGCCTGCGCCCGGCACGCTACCTGATCACGAAAAACGGCATGATGGTCGTGGCATCCGAAGTGGGCGTGATGGACTTCGAGCCGGGTGAGATAGAGGAAAAGGGACGACTGCAACCGGGCAAGATCCTGCTGGTCGATACGGAAGAAGGCAAGATCTATTACGACGGCGAACTGAAAAAGCAGCTTGCCGACGCACAGCCCTACCGCGTCTGGCTGGCAAACAACCGGGTCGAACTGGACGAACTGAAATCCGGGCGCCGCGTCCCGCACACCGTTTCCGGATATGACAGGATGCTACGCACTTTCGGGTACAGCCGCGAAGACATCGAGCGCATCATCACCCCGATGTGTACAGGCAGCGCGGAGCCGGTCGGTTCGATGGGGAACGACACGCCGTTGGCCGTCCTCTCCGAGCGTCCGCAACTGTTGTTCAACTATTTCCGCCAACAGTTCGCACAGGTGACGAACCCGCCGATCGACCCGCTTCGTGAAGAATTGGTCATGAGCCTGACGGAATATATCGGTGCCGTAGGGAGCAACATCCTCATTCCGAACGAGGCACATTGCAAGATGGTACGCCTCGCCCATCCGATACTGACCAACACGCAATTAGATATTCTTTGCAACATCCGCTATAAAGGTTTCAAGTCCGTCAAGCTGCCGATGCTCTTCGAAGTGTCGCGAGGCAGTGAAGGACTGAAAGCCGCCCTCGACCGCCTTTGCAAGCAAGCGGAACAGTCTGTCGCAGACGGCGTGAACTACATCATCCTGAGCGATAAGGACGTGGATGAGACGCATGCACCGATTCCTTCACTCCTTGCCGTCAGCGCCGTGCACCACCACCTGATTTCCGTACAGAAACGGGTACAGACCGCATTGGTGGTGGAGACGGGGGAAATGCGCGAAGTGATGCACGCCGCCCTGCTCTTAGGTTACGGGGCAAGCGCCATCAACCCGTATATGTCGTTCGCCATCCTCCAGGACTTGGTGGACAGGCAGGAGATACAACTCAACTACGAGACGGCGCGCAAGAACTATATCAAAGCGCTTTGCAAAGGCCTGTTCAAGGTCATGAGCAAGATGGGGATCAGTACGATCCGCAGCTATCGAGGCGCCAAGCTGTTTGAGGCAGTCGGCCTTTCGACCCCACTCATCGACACCTATTTCGGCGAGACGACCAGCAGTATAGGCGGTATCCGCCTGCAAGAGATAGCCGCCGACGCCATCGCCCTGCATCATCAGGCTTTCCACGAAACGGCGGACAACTTGACTCTTGAGCATAAAGGGCTATACAGCTTCCGTAAAGACGGTGAGAAACACGCGTGGAACCCGGAGACGATCTCGGCTCTTCAACTGGCAACGCGCCTGGGCAGCTATAAGAAGTTCAAGGAATACACGCATCTCGTAGACGAAAAGGATGCACCGATCTTCCTCCGCGACTTCCTGACCTTCCGGACGGGAAAGCCTGTTCCGGTCGAAGAGGTGGAACCGGCAAGCGAGATCATGAAACGTTTCGTCACGGGAGCCATGAGCTTCGGCTCGATCAGCAAGGAGGCCCACGAGACGATGGCGATGGCGATGAACAAGATACACGGACGCAGCAACACCGGGGAAGGGGGCGAAGATTCCGCCCGCTTCACTCCCCGCGAAGACGGTCTCTCCCTCCGTTCCGCCATCAAACAAGTGGCCTCCGGGCGTTTCGGCGTGACGGCCGAATATTTAGTGAATGCGGACGAGATACAGATCAAAGTCGCCCAAGGCGCAAAGCCGGGCGAAGGCGGACAACTGCCGGGATTCAAGGTTAACGAGGTGATTGCCAAAACGCGTCACTCCATTCCGGGTATCTCGCTGATCTCTCCTCCTCCCCACCATGATATTTACTCGATCGAAGACCTGGCGCAACTGATCTTCGACCTGAAAAACGTCAACCCGCAAGCCGAGATAAGCGTGAAGCTGGTATCGGAAAGCGGCGTCGGGACGATCGCAGCAGGCGTGGCAAAAGCGAAGGCCGACCGCATCGTCATATCGGGTGCCGAAGGGGGGACGGGTGCTTCGCCGATAAGCTCCATCCGCTATGCCGGACTGCCTCCCGAACTGGGATTGTCGGAGACGCAACAGACACTGGTCATAAACAACCTTCGCGGGCAGGTCCGCCTGCAAACCGACGGACAGTTGAAGACCGGACGCGACATCGTCCTGATGGCCCTGTTGGGAGCCGAAGAGTTCGGTTTCGCCACTTCCGCCCTGATCGTGCTGGGCTGCGTGATGATGCGCAAATGCCACATGAACACCTGCCCGGTGGGTGTCGCCACCCAAAACGAGGAACTGCGCAAACGTTTCCACGGCCACCATGAATATTTGGTGAACTTCTTCACCTTCCTTGCCGAAGAGGTCCGGGAATATTTGGCGGAGATGGGCTTCAAGAAGCTGGATGACATCATCGGGCGCACGGATTTGATCGAGCGGCGCCCCTCTACGCCATCTGTGTCCGGCAAATACGCATTGCTCGATTTCTCCAAGTTACTGCACACCCCGGCACAGGCTGCCGCAAATGCCATCCGGCATACGACAGAGCAAGTACATCCGATCGGTCATGTGAAAGATCGCGATATCATCCTGCATGCCATGCCTGCCATCGAGCACCGACAAGAGATTTCTTTGGATTATGCCATAGCCAACACCGACCGCTCGGTAGGCGCCATGCTCTCCGGCGAGATTGCCAGACGATACGGCAACGCAGGACTGCCGGAACATACGCTCAATATCAAATTCAAAGGTTCAGCCGGACAGAGCTTCGGTGCCTTCCTTGCGCACGGTGTCAACTTCCGACTCGAAGGGGAAGCTAACGATTATTTAGGCAAAGGCTTGAGCGGCGGACGCATCAGTGTGATGCCTCCGGTACGGTCGACCTTCGTGGCCGAAAACAACACGATTGCCGGAAACACCCTGATGTACGGGGCGACAAGCGGTGAAGTGTATATCAACGGACGTGTAGGCGAACGTTTCTGCGTGCGCAACTCCGGCGCTATCGCCGTCGTGGAAGGAGTAGGCGACCACTGTTGCGAATATATGACCGGAGGACGCGTGGCGGTCCTCGGACGTACAGGCCGCAACTTCGCCGCCGGCATGAGCGGAGGTGTCGCTTATGTGTGGAACAAGGAAGGGGACTTCGACTACTACTGCAATATGGAGATGGTCGAACTCTCGCTGATCGAAGACAGCACCACACGCAAGGAACTGCACGAGCTGATCCGTAAGCACTACCATTTCACCGGCAGCCACCTCGCCGGCAAGATGCTCGACAACTGGGACAAGTATGCGGATGAGTTCATCCAAATCGTCCCGATCGAATATAAAAAGGTCTTGCAGGAAGAGCAGATGAAGAAGTTGCAGAAGAAAATCGCCGAAATGCAACGCGACTATTAGTGAACAACACGGATGGAAGCCGGAATACGACCGGGGGAGAGACATCTCTCTCATAATTCAGTCTTAAATATAAATTAAAGCATTCATTCACAATGGGAAATCCGAAAGCATTCCTCACCATACACCGGCAAGAAGCCGGATATCGTCCCGTCCACGAACGCATCGACGACTTTAGCGAAGTAGAACAAACGCTCAACAGCAGCGACCGCCGCACACAGGCCTCCCGCTGCATGGACTGCGGCGTACCTTTCTGCCACTGGGCCTGCCCGTTGGGTAACAAACAACCCGAATGGCAAGACCTGCTCTATAAAGGCAAATGGCGCGAAGCCTTCCACGTGTTGGAGCAGACCTGCGACTTCCCGGAGTTTACCGGACGCATCTGCCCCGCCCTCTGTGAGAAAAGCTGTGTGCTGAAACTGAGCTGCGACGAGCCAGTCACGATACGCGAGAACGAAGCAGCCATCGTAGAAGCCGCTTTCCGCGAAGGATACATCCAACCGGTTCGCCCTGTCCGCAACGGCAAGCGGGTAGCCGTGATCGGCAGCGGCCCCGCCGGACTGGCAGCCGCCAACCAACTGAACCGCCGGGGATACGAAGTGACGGTATTCGAGAAGTACGAACTGCCGGGCGGCCTGCTCCGATTCGGCATCCCGAACTTCAAATTAGGGAAGAACATCATCGACCGCCGTATCCGGTTGATGGAACAGGAAGGGATCGTCTTCAAAGTCAACACGATGGTCGGCAGCGAAGTATCCGCCAAAGAGATCGCCTCGACGTTCGATGCCGTCTGTGTCGCCATCGGTTCCGAAGTGCCACGCGACCTTCCCATCGAAGGCCGTAACCTGAAAGGCGTCCATTTCGCCCTCGAACTGCTGTCGCAACAGAATCGCCTCCTCGAAGGCATCGCCATCCCGCCTAAAGACATCATCAACTGCAAGGGCAAGAAAGTCCTCGTTATCGGTGGCGGCGACACGGGAAGCGATTGCGTCGGGACCGCCAACCGCCACAGAGCCGCGAGCGTGACGCAAATCGAAATCATGCCCCAGCCACCCGTCGGACAGAACCCGGCAACGCCCTGGCCCCTCTACCCGCAGGTGCTGAAGACAAGCAGCAGCCACGAAGAGGGATGCGTCCGCCGCTGGAACCTCGCCTCCGTCCGCTTCATCGGCGACAAGAACAGCCTTAAAGGCGTCGAAGTCGAAGAGGTGGAATGGTTACCGGCCAAAGAAGGGAACCGGCCGGAAATGCATAAAACCGGCCGCACGGAAGTGATCGAAGCCGACCTGGCGTTTCTCGCGATGGGCTTCATCCACCCCGAACAGGAGGGCCTCGTCAAAGAACTGTCCCTTGCTGTCGACACACGCGGCAACATCGCCGTCGATCCGGTCACCAACCGGATAGCCGGTACCCACCTCTTCGCTTCCGGCGATGCCGTCAGCGGGGCCAGCCTCGTCGTCCGTGCCATGGCCTCCGGCCGCAAAGCCGCCGCCGCCATCGACCAATATCTCAGAGACAAATAACTTTTAATTATTAATTATCAATTATTAATTCCCATGTGTGGCATTACAGCAATCTTCAACATCCATAGCGGCGCTGCCGACCTTCGTCAACAGGCCCTGAAAATGAGTAAACGCATCCGTCACCGCGGCCCGGACTGGAGCGGCATCTATCAAGGCAAGACCGCCATCCTCGCCCATGAACGCCTCTCCATCGTCGATCCGGCATCCGGAGGCCAACCGCTGAAAAGCAAGGACAGTCAACTTATCCTCACCGTCAACGGCGAGATATACAACCACCGCGAACTCCGCGAACAGTTGAAAGGCGAATATGAATTCCAGACCGGAAGCGACTGCGAAGTCATCCTCGCCCTCTACCGCAAATACGGTGTGGGATGCGTGGAAAAGCTGAGTGGGATCTTCGGGTTCGCCCTCTACGACGAAGCGAACGACTGCTACCTGATCGCCCGCGATCCGATCGGCGTCATTCCCCTCTATATCGGCCACGACGACGAAGGGCATCTCCTCGTATCATCCGAACTGAAAGGGCTCGAAGGTTTCGCGACCGCATACGACCAGTTTCCCCCGGGACACTATTTCTATAGCCGCGATAAGGATTTCACCCGCTGGTACGTCCGCGACTGGATGCAATATGACAATGTCAAAGACAATCCCGCCAATGTAAAGGAACTGCACGATGCTCTCGAAGCGGCCGTACGCCGCCAGTTGATGAGCGACGTGCCCTACGGCGTACTCCTCTCCGGCGGTCTGGACTCGTCCATCACCTCCGCCATAGCCAAAAAATACGCTGCCAAACGTATCGAGACCGAAGGAAAGGCAGATGCATGGTGGCCCCAGCTGCACTCTTTCGCCGTCGGCCTCAAAGGAGCGCCCGACTTAGCGGCAGCCAAGAAAGTGGCTGAGTATATCGGTACTGTCCACCACGAGATCAACTACACGATCGAAGAAGGACTCGATGCCATCCGCGACGTGATCTACTACATCGAGACATACGACGTGACAACCGTCCGCGCCTCAACCCCGATGTACCTGCTGGCCCGTGTAATCAAGTCGATGGGTATCAAGATGGTATTGAGCGGAGAAGGGGCGGACGAGGTGTTCGGAGGTTACCTTTATTTCCACAAAGCCCCGGATGCAAGGGCCTTCCACGAAGAGACCGTCCGCAAACTAAGCAAACTCTATATGTACGACTGCCTCCGGGCCAACAAGAGCTTGTGTGCCTGGGGTGTGGAAGGCCGTGTCCCTTTCCTCGACAAGGAGTTCCTCGATGTTGCCATGCGCCTCAATCCCGAAGCCAAAATGTGTCCCGGTAGCGTGATCGAGAAGAAAATCCTCCGCGAAGCCTTTGCCGAGATGCTCCCCCCGGAAATCGCCTGGCGTCAGAAAGAACAGTTCTCCGACGGCGTCGGCTACAGCTGGATCGACACGCTGAAGAAGGTGACCGCCCAAGCCGTCAGCGACACCGAAATGGCAAACGCCGCCCTGCGCTTCCCGATCAACACGCCGCAAAACAAAGAAGAATACTTCTACCGTACCATCTTCGAAGAACATTTTCCCAGCGAAAGCGCCGCCCGCAGCGTACCGAGCGTCCCCAGCGTCGCCTGCTCCACAGCCGAAGCCCTCGCCTGGGATACTTCCTTCAAAAACATGAACGATCCGAGCGGACGGGCGGTGAAAGGGGTACATGAAGCGGCATACTGACCACAGTATGCCGCTCGGCACGTGCGATTCTTCAAATCAGGACGTAAAAAATTTGATTCTAAATCAAAAATAGTATTTTTGTCACCTCAAAATACGAACAGGATTTTTAAGTTTATGAATATCAAATTAAGGGATAACATCACCGGAGTATTAGGGGTAATCATTAGTTTCATTCTCACAATCGGTTGTACGGACAACAATGATAACAACGGGCCGATAGAAAGTAAATACGGTCTTATTCAAATGTCTGAAAATGATTATAACCCAGACAATACTTCCTATATTTTACAGGATGGCGAACCTGACAGCCTTCTTTTTAACCGCAACCAACGCAGTTTTCGTGTAAACGCTCCTTTACAGGTTTCCATCACCGACAACCAAGAATTCCTTTTCCGTTTTTACTGTCCGAGAGGAATCAATAACGTAATCGTATGGGCAACCATAGAGGGGCATGAAAAGGAATTACGATTTGCGGAATTCACACGAATACAACCTTTCCAAGAATTCCGGACGAAAATTCCTTTTATCAATAAGGATAAAATCTATTATACCCGGCAAGGTGAAGAAGTGATCGTCCCGGCAACTCCCGATATCAAAGCCGGCAACATCAAATTGCGAATTGAGTCTGTCGACCCTGTCTATCAAGGCATGATCAATGTAAAACCTAAATGGAATATCTGGTTCGGCAAATACTCCGGATCCAACTGGGGCAGTTTTGCTCCCCATCTGGCCAGAGAAGCGGTAGCTTTGTCCTTGAACATGGCAGCCATGTTCTCGACTTCCCTGTTCGAACAGGAACTGGACAAATGGAAGGGAAAACTGATCAACAATGGAAACGTTGTCGATATCAACACGTTGAAAAAACAAATCACCAATCATTCAGGATTTTGCTTCGGACGTGTAGTGAACGTAGTGGGACTCGGAGGAGGCAACACCTACGGATTAGGCGAATATGTTTATTTAACCCATTATGCCGACGATGCCAACGGAAGCGACACTCCCTATCACGAGATGGCACACTGCCTGGGCTACGGGCATAGCGGCAATATGACCTATTATCCGGCGGAGGGGGGGTTCCCGACCGTCTGCATGAAAGTCTACTCGCAACTGTCCAGGGAAAAGAAATTACCGGTCTATTCACGCCGCTTCCTTCATACAAGACGAAACAAGAACCTGGTGGAAAACAAAAGTATCTATACCGCTTCTGCCTATATCATCGAAGATCCGGAGTTGGATGCCATAGATGGCGGTCTTAGCATTCCTTTCACAGAAACGGACAAGGCCGGACACGAAGGCTCCCCTCTTTCTTTTACCATTTCCGTACTGGACGTACCGAGAGCAACGGTCGAAACGTTTCAGCCCAAAGCCGTCCACTTGTACCAAAACATACTGTATGTAGCCAACAGCGCTCCCGGCCATTACAGTCTTGAAATCTTCGATGTTTCTTCCGGCATCCGCCATATACGGAGCATCCGAAAATGGACAGACAACGAGACAGAAGAGACATTTGCCGGAGAACCTACCGGGGTAACCCGCTCTTTCAATAAAATATATGTGGCAAACGCAGGAAGTCGTACAGATGTATTCGACGCTTCCACATATGAATTCATAACCTGTATCGGAACCGGGACGTGGGGAGAAGGAAATTTTCAGACTGTCCATGCCTTTGATGTGGTCGCCAGCCAAGGAAGCATCCTGATCCGGGACAAACGCAAACTGGTCGTCGTTCTGGAAAACGACGTGCAACCCGGTACGGCACGAAAAATCCCCGTCTACAGCCGCAGCGCCAACCTGAAAGAGGCTTTCGGGACATACGGAATCGCAATCAACGAAAAAGGGCTCATCTATGCGACCGCCCAAAATACGAAGAAAGTCCATATCTTCGATCCGAAAAACATACGAGAAGGCAACAGCGGTTTCATGTATAACAACGTTTCCCTCGGTTTTGAAAACGCACCCCAATCATTAGCTTTCATCGGTAACCGATTATTCGTAACTCTGCGTGCCAATAGCAAACAGTCCGAGCTATGGGAAATCGACCCGTCCAACGGCAAGCTGTTGCAAAATCTCACCGGCACCCTCACAGAGCCTGAAAAAATAACGGCCTCCCGCCAGACATTGCTGGTAGTAGACCGTGGAACGCAAAGTATCAGAGCGATACCCGCAAAGGATTTATAAAAAATCCTTCCGCATCGGACTGAACGTATCGACCAGGACTCCTGCTTCCAAGCACCGGCAACCGTGCAGGACACCTGGTTTCATATAGACTCCATCGCCTGCACGGACGACCTTCGTCTCGCCATCCGTCGTGAACTCGAACACGCCGCTTGCCACATAAGTCGCCTGCGTATGCGGGTGTGTATGGGGCGTACCGACAGCCCCGGTTTCAAACTTGACCTTAACCATCATCAGGTCGTCATTGTAGGCCATGATCTGGCGAACGACACCTTCGCCGGCATTTTCCCACTTTATTTCGCTCTCATACTGAAAATTATTACTTTCCTTCTCCATCCTATTCTGTTTATATGCAGACAAAAATAGAAATAAATACAGAAACAGGAATAGGATTATCCGTCAAATTGTCCTACTTTTGAGGAATAATATAAATTTATATTCACATGAAAAACAAGATTTCTACCGGGGCGCTCTTCGCCATGCTTCTGCTAATGGTTATGCTTCCCCGAACAGGACATTCACAAGAGATCGATCCCAATGCTTATTACGAGATCGTAAGCAGTAACAATCTGGTTCTCGACAATCAAGACAGCGAAGATGACGGGACACAGATATTCATCAACAACCGCGTGGAGAACCGGATGTCGCAGGTGTGGCAACTGACGACTCCCGGCTATGGGGTCTATAAGATCTGCACGCCCCTTTCCGACAAATGCGTGGACAACAACAACACGAAAGAACCGGGCCCGGTTATCCAGTGGGACAATGGAGCGACCAATATGAACCAGTTCTGGAAACTCACGAAGGTAGGCGAAAACACCTACACGTTCACCAGTATTGCCAACGGGCTGAACCTCGGTATCAGCGACGACGGACAGCCGGGGAAAGCGGCTCTCCAGCTTGCCGCCGATTCGACCAGTGCCAGACAACACTGGACGCTGCGCCGGTCGAATCTCAAAATAGACAAGGAAGCCCTGCGCGGATCGAGCGACAACGATTGGGAGAACGAAACCATCTTTGCCGTTAACAAGGAACCGGGACATGCGACCTACGTGCCTTTCCCTTCCGTCGAGAGCCTGAAAAGTTCGCCCGATTACCGGAAAGCCTGGATCCGCCCGAACTCGCCGCGTTACCAACTGCTGAACGGCAACTGGAAGTTCAACTGGGTGAAACAGCCGTCCGAACGTCCGGTGGACTTCTACAAACCGAACTACGACGTAGCCGGCTGGAAAGAGATACCGGTTCCCTCCAACTGGGAAATGTATGGATACGGTACTCCGATTTATACGAACATCACCTATCCGCACCGCAACAATCCTCCCTTCATACAAGGCAAGAAAGGATATACGATTATGGACGAACCGAACCCGGTAGGCTCCTACCGCCGGGACTTCAACATTCCGGACGACTGGAAAGGGAATGAAATCTTCATCCATTTCGACGGAGTCTACAGTGCGATGTACCTCTGGGTGAACGGGAAGAAAGTCGGTTACAGCCAGGGTGCGAACAACGACGCCGAGTTCAATATCACGAAATATGTAAAGCCGGGCAAGAACGTGCTGGCGGTCGAAGTGTATCGCTGGAGCGACGGCAGCTATCTGGAAGACCAGGATATGTTCCGCCTGAGCGGTATTCATCGGGATGTGTACCTGTTTGCAACTCCGAAGCTACGGTTGCGCGATTACTATCTGACTTCGACTTTCGCCGGTGACGATCTGGGAAAAGCGACATTCAACGTCCGGACGAACGTGATGAATTACGGCAAACCGGTGGACGAAGCAGTTGTCGATATCACGCTGCTGGACCAGGACGGCAAGCAGGTCGCTTTCATATCCGACGTAGTCAAGGATATCAAAAAAGGACAGGAAGCGGTCAACACTGCCAGCGTGGAAGTCAGGAACCCGCACTTATGGTCTGCCGAAACCCCTTACCTCTACACCGTCATCCTGGATCTGAAGGACAAGACCGGGCAGACGCTCGAGGCGATGACAACGCAATTCGGTTTCCGCAAGATCGAGATCAAGGACAAGCGGGTGTATATCAACAACGAACAGGTATTCTTCAAGGGCGCCAACCGCCACGACATCCATCCGCAGCACGGGAAAGCCGTCCCGGTCGAATCGATGATCGAAGATATATTGCTTTTCAAACGCTATAACCTGAACACGATCCGCACCAGCCACTATCCGAACGATGCCAAGATGTATGCGTTGCACGATTATTACGGCATCTACGTGATGGATGAAGCCGACATCGAGTGCCACGGCAACCATTCCATCAGCAACAAGGAAAGCTGGCTGCCCGCCTATGTGGACCGTATGGTTCGCATGATCGAACGGGACAAGAACCATCCGTCCGTCATCTTCTGGTCGATGGGTAACGAATCCGGCGACGGCAAGAACTTCGACACGGTATATAAGGAAGCCCGCAAACTCGACCCGCGTCCGATCCACTATGAAGGAAAGAACCGGATTGCCGATATGGACTCTCGCATGTATCCTTCCATCGAATCGATGAAGGAACAGGACGAGCAAAAAAGCGACAAGCCGTTCTTCCTCTGCGAATATGCACATGCCATGGGCAATGCGATCGGTAACCTCGACGAGTATTGGGATTACATCGAGAATCATTCCTGCCGCATGATAGGCGGTTGTATCTGGGACTGGGTGGACCAGGGTATCAACAAATACGGTGAACTGCCGAACCGTTACTACTTCGGCGGTGGTTTCGGCGACAAGCCGAACGACTTCGATTTCTGCTGTAACGGAATCGTGACTCCCGATCGCCAGGTGACACCGAAATTGATTGAGGTGAAGAAAGTGTACCAATACATCAAATTCAAACCGGTAGACCTGAAGGCGGGTAAAATGAAGTTGGAAAACCGCTATGATTTCCTGAACCTGGATCAGTTCGATTTGCAATGGCAATTGTTAAAAGACGGCCAAGTGGTCGAATCGGGTGTATTACCGTTAGGCAATGTAGCTCCGAACAAAAATATCGAAGTGACGATTCCTTATAAAACAGCTTTGGACGCGGGCAGTGAATACTTCCTCAATCTGTCGGCCCGATTGAAAAAGGATTGTAATTGGGCGAATGCCGGACACGAAGTGGCATCCGAACAATATCCGTTGACCGGTAAGGTGTCTGTAGCTCCTGTCGACAGGACTTTCAACGACACGCTGAAAGTGGAAGAAGAGAAGGGGCAGATCGGTTTCCGGGCTCCGGGATTCTTCGTTGCCTTCAATCCGGAAACAGGAAAGATGATTTCCCTGCGTTATGCCGGCACGGATATGATCTATAATAAGGAAGGATTAGACCTCAACTGGTTCCGTGCGATGGACAACGACAAGCGGGATTATCTGCCGACAGCCATCACGAAACAGGCATTCGACTGGAAACAATCCGATGATAAAAAATCGGTGACTGTTACCACGAGCCATGAAGCCGTCGTAGGCAGCGGAGCGAAAAAAGTGGTACTGCCGTTCGAAGTCACTTATACGGTCTATGCGAGCGGTACGGTCGATGTGGATGCGACTTTCAAAACCGGCAACGACTTCAACCTGCCTCGCCTCGGCCTCCAGATTGCCTTGAACCCGACGCTCGAAATGGTGGAATGGTATGGACGGGGCCCGATCGAGAACTATTGGGACCGCAAGAATGCAGCCTATGTCGGCCTGTACAAGAACACCGTGGCCGGAATGGAAGAAGCCTATGTCCGCGCCCAGTCGATGGGGAACCGCGACGACGTACGCTGGCTGACGCTGAAAAGCCTCGACAACCAAGGCATCCGGATCACGTCTAAAGATCACCTGAACTTCAGTGCGCTCCACTTCACCGATCCGGAACTGTGGGGATTGACTTACGGGCACGACCTCGACAACATCCGCCGTGCCGAAGTGATTCTGAGCCTCGATTGCATCCAGCGCGGTATCGGTAACGGTAGTTGTGGCCCAGGCCCACGTCCGCATTATGAAATAGAAAAGAACAAAGACTATTCATACTCGTTCCGCATAGAGAACGCTAAATAATCATTGGACTTCAGTCCTGTTTCTAAATAAATACATCTGTTGATTATTTAATAGAAATGGGACTGAAGTCCCTACAAAAGCATTACTTTTAGACCACATCAAAAATGAAGAAGATTTTGTTCACCGCAGGGCTTGCTCTACTTGCATGGGGATCGACCAGCATGGCGCAAAGCATGTATTTCAGCAATAGTAAAGAATGGCTCCAAAAGGCGGAAGCCTGCCGGCCGGAACTGAGTTATCAAACCATTTCTCCTGTAAAAGTCGTCCGTTCCGTACAGGATGCAAAAGCCTTTCAAGGTTGGCGGATGGAAGAAGCCGGCGAGACGGACATCCTGTTCAACGAGCCTTTTAAGAAGCACCCTGACATCATACTGGATTTCGGTAACCACTACACCGGTTTCCTGACCTTCTCAATCAAGCCGTCCGGATTAACAGCCGCCGATGCTCCCGTCCGACTCAAATTTACATTTGCAGAAGTACCGGGCGAGTTGAACACTCCGCTCGAACCCTATAAAGGCGGCCTGGCCCGCTCCTGGATACAAGACGAGATCGTTACGATCACGAGCGTTCCCCATGAGATGACCATTCCGCGCCGTCTGGCAGGCCGTTACCTGAAAATCGAATTGCTCGGCATATCCGGCAGCTTCGATTTCGTATTCGACAACCTGACATTTAAGGCACAAACATCGGTCACGAATGAAGCCCCCGCCCTGGCCCAGACAACCGAACCGCTGATACGGGACATCTACAAGGTCGGCCTGAACACCCTGAAAGAATGCATGCAGACGGTCTATGAAGACGGACCGAAACGCGACCGCCGCCTGTGGATCGGCGACCTCTACCTCGAAGCGTTGGCAAATGCCTACACGTTTAAGAACCATGAACTGACGAAACACTGCCTGTACCTGTTAGCAGCATTTGCCAATGACGAAGGTTTGCTGCACGCGACCTTGTTAGAAAAGCCGAAACCACATCCGCAATACGGCACTCACACGCTGGACTATTGCCTCATATATAATGTAGCCCTGCTTGAATACCTGAAGGAAACCGGCGACAAGGAAACGGCCGACGACCTCTGGCCTGTCGCTGTCCGCCAGATCGAAATGGCTCTCCGCCAGTTCTCGCCGGAATGGATTTACGATATGGACAAGCGACCTCAATACTGGCTGGTATTCGATTGGAAAGACGGCTACGACCGGCAAGCATCCATGCAGGGACTGACCATCTTCACCCTACAACAAAGCTATGAACTGGCTAAAATGTTAGGCAAAGTAAAGGAGGCCGGCGAATGGCTGACAATCGCCGACAAGATGAAAAAAGCCGCCCGACAGCACTTCTACGACAAGAAGCGGGGCGTAATGGTCAGCGGCAAAGACAAGCAGGTTTCTTATCTGTCCCAGGTATGGATGATCCTGTCCGGCACGCTGAACAAGAAAGAGGGAGCTAAAGCAATGACGACCGTCATGTCCATGCCCGATGCCTGCTATCCGGGTTGCCCCTATGCCTATCATTATGTAATAGAAGCTCTTCTACAATGTGGAATGTTGCAGGAGGCCCGCAACCTGATTACGGATTACTGGGGCAGTATGGTGAAACGGGGAGCCGATACCTTCTGGGAAGTCTATGACCCGAACAATGACTACCTTTCTCCCTACGGCTTTTTTGTCATCAACAGCTATTGCCATGCCTGGAGCTGTACTCCGGTCTATTTCATCAATAAATATCCGGAAATTTTCCAGAAATAACCTTTTAAAACCCAAAAATTGGTCGGCGCAGGTCGTGCCGGCCACTTTCACCCCCAAAAGCTCACCGCATAGGTCACGCCGACCATTTCCAGTTTTCCAAAAAGCTATCCCGACTTGAGACAGGAATTTGTAAAAGGCAAACTTACAAAAACAAAGATAAAATAGGTATTATAATTACTATTTACAACATAAGACACCCTTATTTGTTATAATCCATCACATACATAATATTTTTACACATCAGGACACTATTTATAGATTTAATATATCAAAACGCCTTATATTTGCATCATAATAAAACAAAAAGATATAATAAGCAAAACAACAGCAATAAAATGACAGAATCAATCAGGTTTACAAAAATGCATGGAGCCGGAAACGACTATATATACGTGAATGCAATGGCTTTTCCGGTCCGGAACCCGGAAGAACTTGCCATCAGGCTGAGTGCTCCTCATACCGGGATCGGCTCGGACGGACTGGTTCTGATAGGTTCGTCGAAAATTGCCGACTTCAGCATGCGTATTTTCAATGCGGACGGTTCCGAAGCCATGATGTGCGGAAATGCCTCCCGTTGTATCGGCAAATATGTATATGACAAGAGATTGACGGACAAAAAAAACGTTACGCTGGAAACATTATCCGGCATCAAGGAATTGCAACTGACCACCCGGCAGCTTTCCGGTTCCCGCGAAGAGGTTACCGAAGTGACGGTCGATATGGGCTGTCCGGTAATAGGTGAAACGACCCTTAAAATAGAAGCCGGAGGCAATTTTTATACAGGAACGGTCGTCTCGATGGGGAATCCGCATCTCGTCATTTTTGTTGAAGATATCACGAATATAAATCTGCCGGTCATCGGACCTTTATTGGAATGCCATCCGCTGTTCCCGAACCGGACGAATGTCGAATTTGTTCAGGTATTAAGTACAAACAAAGTACGGATGAGAGTTTGGGAACGCGGGTCCGGCATTACGCAAGCTTGCGGGACCGGAGCCTGTGCGACAGCCGTAGCAGGCGTGGTACGCGGGAAAACCGGACGGAAAATCAAAGTCGTCATGGATGGAGGCCCCCTCACCATCCGTTGGGACGAAAATTCCGGACATGTCTATATGACCGGTGGAGCGGTCAAGGTATTCGAGGGGGAACTGGAAGTATAAACACAACAAAAAACAATTGATAAAGTATGGCACTGATTAATGAACATTTCCTGAAGCTACAAAACAACTACTTGTTCTCGGACATCGCAAAGAAAGTAAACAGTTTTAAGGTTACCCATCCGAAAGAGAAGATTATCCGCATGGGCATCGGCGATGTTACACAACCGTTAGCCCCTGCCGTCATCGAAGCCATGCACAAGGCGGTCGATGAAATGGCAAGTAAGGACACCTTCCACGGATACGGTCCCGAACAAGGCTATCCGTTCCTGATAGATGCCATCATCAAGAATGATTACGCCAACCGCGGTATCTTTCTTGAACCGGGTGAAGTGTTCGTAAGCGACGGTGCCAAAAGCGACTGTGGAAATATCGGTGACATGCTTCGCCACGATAACAGTATCGGTGTGACAGACCCGGTCTATCCGGTATATATCGACTCGAACGTGATGAGCGGACGAACCGGAACGCTGGAAGACGGTAAATGGAGCGATGTGGTCTACATCCCCTGCACGGAAGCCAACAACTTCGTGCCCGACCTGCCCAGCCGTCGCGTAGACATCATTTACCTCTGCTACCCGAACAACCCGACCGGAACGACGCTCACGAAAGAGGAACTGAAGAAATGGGTGCACTACGCCCTTGCCAACGACTGCCTGATCATGTACGACTCGGCTTATGAGGCCTACATCCAAGATCCCAATATTCCCCACTCGATCTACGAGATCAAGGGGGCGAAGAAGGTGGCGATCGAGTTCCGCAGCTTCTCCAAGACAGCCGGTTTCACAGGTGTGCGTTGCGGTTACACGGTTGTCCCGAAAGAGTTGAACGCCTTTACCCTGGCAGGCGAACGGGTCCCGCTGAACCGGATGTGGAACCGTCGTCAGTGCACGAAGTTCAACGGTACGAGCTACATCACCCAACGGGGTGCCGAAGCAGTTTACAGTCCGGAAGGAAAAACACAGATCAAGAAAACGATCGATTATTATATGACAAACGCCCGTATCATGCGGGAAAACCTCCGGAGCTGCGGTCTGCGGGTATATGGTGGCGAAAACGCCCCTTACATCTGGTTGAAAACACCGGACGGACTCTCCTCCTGGAAGTTTTTTGACAAGCTGCTTTATGAAGTCAATATAGTAGGGACCCCCGGTGTGGGGTTCGGACCCAGCGGCGAGGGTTTTCTCCGCCTCACCGCTTTCGGAGACAGAGACGACACGTTGGAAGCCATGGCCAGGCTGAAGAAGTGGTTGCTCTGAATTAACTGTCGATGCAGAAGGGGGAGAAACTGCGCAAATCCCCTCCCCCTCACATGTCCTGATTGCAAGGAAGCATAGGCAAAGTGTTTAACGGTTATCCAACAGAAAGAACATGATGAAAACAACGACTTTCAAGCGGACGGTTTTGTCCGCTACAGCTCTACTTATGTCCTTTTCGATCAGACTCTTTCTCGTTACCGGTATTCACCCAAGCTATTATTGCTCCCGAACATGACGATGTATTTTTAGTTTTCGGCATATCGCTGTAAACCAGTAATAAAGTTTAGGTTATCAAATAAAAAGAAAAGGAATCGTATAGAAAGGCCCGCCGGGTTTATTGATTTTATAGAATGTTATACCACAACCATCCCTGACTAAGACGGCGAGCGTTCTATACACCTTTTCCACAGTATTAATCCGGGTGAGACATCACCCAAACTCTTTAAGGTTATGAAAAAGATTGAAGCTATTATTCGTAAGACCAAGTTCGAAGAAGTGAAAGAAGCACTTCTCGATGCCGACATCGAATGGTTTTCGTACTACGACGTAAGAGGTGTCGGCAAAGCACGACAGGGACGTATCTACCGCGGCGTGGTCTATGACACGAGTTACATCGAACGTACGCTGATTTCCATCGTCGTCCGAGACAAGAACGTAGAGAAGACAGTGCAAGCTATCATCAAAGCAGCCCAGACAGGCGAGATCGGTGACGGACGCATCTTCGTCATTCCAGTGGAAGATTCCATCCGCATCCGTACTGGGGAACGCGGCGACATAGCACTCTACAATGCGGAACAGGGGAGATAGATAATGTGCCAATTAATATGACAAACTCGATCTTTCCCATTGGCATATTGGTAAATTAATCAATTAAACAAACAATTACAATGGATACTACATATACAATTACAGACTTAGCCCTATCGCTCGATACCGTATGGATGCTGCTTGCAGCCATGTTAGTATTTTTCATGCAACCGGGATTCGCCCTTGTGGAGGCCGGCTTTACCCGGACCAAGAACACGGCGAATATATTGATGAAGAACCTGCTCGATTTCATGCTGGGATCGTTGCTGTTCTGGACCGTTGGTTTCGGTATCATGTTCGGGGCAGGCGGTTTCGTCGGGATGCCTCATTTGTTCAACCTGAATTTCTATCATTCCCAATTGCCGGTCGAAGGATTCCTGATCTTCCAGACGGTATTCTGCGCGACAGCCGCCACAATCGTTTCCGGTGCGATGGCGGAACGGACCAAATTTTCCATGTACCTGGCATATACCATCCTGATCAGCGTGTTGATTTACCCCGTCAGCGGTCACTGGACCTGGGGTGGCGGCTGGTTGATGAACGGTGAAGAGGATAGTTTCATGATAAAAACGTTCGGGACTGTCTTTCACGATTTTGCCGGTTCCACAGTCGTCCATTCTGTAGGCGGATGGGTTGCCTTGGTGGGTGCGGCTATCATCGGACCTCGCATCGGCAAATACGGGAAAGACAAAAAATCACGAGCCATACCCGGCCATAGCCTGACGCTGGCTTGTCTCGGTGTATTCATCCTGTGGTTCGGCTGGTTCGGGTTCAACCCCGGTTCGCAGTTGGCTGCGGCCGGCGAGGGTAACCGTACGGCGATCGCACATATATTCCTGACAACCAACCTGGCAGCCTGTGCCGGTGGATTCACTTCCCTGATCGTTGCCTGGTTGAAGTACAAGAAACCATCTCTGTCTCTGACGCTGAACGGCGTATTGGCCGGATTAGTCGGTATCACTGCCGGTTGCGACCTGGTCTCTCCGGCCGGAGCGGCCATTATCGGCATCATCTGCGGGGCGGTGATGATCTATGCGGTCGACTTTATCGACCATGTCCTGAAGATAGACGATCCGGTAGGCGCCTCTTCCGTGCACGGTGTTTGCGGTTGCCTCGGAACCATCCTGACGGGGCTGTTCGCTACCGAAGAAGGTTTTTTCTACAGCGGCAGCGCAAACTTCCTGCTGGCACAGTTGTTCGGGGCGGTGATAGTAGGCTGCTGGGCTGCCGGAATGGGGTTCGTAGTCTTCAAAGGGCTTGATATCGTACACGGCCTCCGGGTTCCGGCTCGTGTCGAAGAAGAGGGGCTGGACATTTACGAACATGGCGAAACGGCTTACAATAGCTAACGGGAGGTTGTACCTAAATCCCGTTTAATCAATACAAAATATGATCCTGGATCAAGTCCGGGATCACAAAATTTCAATCGACATCTAAAAACAATAAAGATTATGTCAAAGTTAAGATTCAGAGTAGTAGAGACAGCCTTCAAGAAACGGGCTGCAGAAGTACCGGTTCCTGCCGAACGTCCATCCGACTATTTCGGGCAGAACGTATTCAACCGGGCGAAGATGTTCAAATATCTTCCCGAAAAAGCGTACGAACGGATCACGGACTGCATCGACAACGGCGCTCCACTCGATCGAGAAACAGCCGATGCCGTAGCTGCCGGCATGAAAAAATGGGCGATCGAAATGGGAGCCACCCACTACACGCACTGGTTCCACCCGCTGACCGAGGGGACGGCCGAGAAGCATGATGCTTTCGTCGAACACGATGGCAAGGGCGGCATGGTCGAAGAGTTCTCCGGCAAGCTGTTGATCCAGCAGGAACCCGATGCATCCAGTTTTCCGAACGGCGGTATCCGGAACACATTCGAGGCACGCGGTTATTCCGCTTGGGATCCCTCCTCTCCCGCTTTTATCGTAGGCGATACGCTCTGCATCCCGACTGTCTTCATCGCTTATACCGGCGAATCACTGGACTACAAAGCCCCGTTGCTGAAAGCCCTTGAAGCCGTCAACAAGGCTGCCACAGACGTTTGCCACTACTTCAACCCGGATGTAAAGAAAGTGTATGCCTATCTGGGCTGGGAACAGGAATATTTCCTGGTAGACGAAGGCTTGTATGCCGCACGTCCCGACCTGTTACTGACAGGCCGTACGCTGATGGGACACGAGAGTTCAAAGAACCAGCAACTGGAAGACCACTACTTCGGCGCCATCCCGACCCGTGTCATGGAGTTTATGAAGGACCTGGAAATCGAATCGCTCAAATTAGGTATTCCGTTGAAAACACGCCACAATGAAGTGGCCCCGAACCAGTTCGAACTGGCTCCCGTTTTCGAAGAATGCAACCTGGCGAACGATCATAACCTGCTTGTAATGGCTCTGATGCGCAAGATCAGCCGTAAGCATGGCTTCCGTGTCTTACTACACGAAAAACCGTTCAAAGGCGTAAACGGTTCCGGCAAGCACAACAACTGGTCACTGGGAACCGACACAGGCATTCTCCTGATGGCTCCGGGCAAGACACCGGAAGAAAACCTCCGCTTCATCACCTTCATCGTCAATGTGCTGATGGCTGTCTACCACCATAACGGATTATTGAAAGCCAGCATTTCGAGCGCCACCAACGCCCACCGCTTAGGGGCCAACGAGGCACCTCCCGCAATCATTTCCAGCTTCCTCGGAACACAGTTGTCGAAAGTCTTGGAACATCTCGAAAAAAGCGAACCGGAAGACCTGATGCTGGCAGGCAAGCAAGGCATGAAGCTCGACATCGCCCGCATCCCCGAACTGCTGATCGACAATACCGACCGTAACCGTACCTCGCCTTTTGCCTTCACCGGCAATCGCTTCGAATTCCGTGCCGTAGGCTCCGAGGCCAACTGTGCTTCCGCCATGCTCGCCCTGAACGCAGCCGTAGCCGAACAGTTGAAGACATTCAAAACCGAGGTCGATGCAAAAATTGCCGATGGCAAGGAAACATTCGCCGCCATCCTCGAAGTGCTCCGTAAAGACATCAAGGAATGCAAGGCGATCCATTTCGACGGCAACGGCTACAGTGACGAATGGAAAGCCGAAGCGGCCCGTCGTGGCCTGGACTGCGAAACAAGCGTGCCGGTGATCTTCGACAACTACCTGAAAGAAAGCAGCGTCCGGATGTTCGAATCCACCGGTGTCATGACACGTAAGGAACTGGAAGCCCGTAACGAAGTCAAATGGGAAACCTATACGAAGAAAATCCAGATCGAAGCCCGCGTACTCGGCGACTTGGCGATGAATCACATCATCCCGACCGCCACCAGATACCAGACTTCCCTGATCGACAACGTCTACAAGATGAAAGACCTTTTCCCTGCCGATAAGGCTTCCGTCCTTTCATCCCGCAACCTGGAAATCATCGAAGACATCGCCAACCGTACCAACTTCATCAAAGAAAAGGTAGACGAAATGGTGGAAGCCCGCAAAGTCGCCAACAAGATCGAGAGCGAACGCGAGAAAGCAATCGCTTACCACGACAAGATCGTCCCGATGCTGGAAGCCATCCGCTACCACATCGACAAATTAGAACTGGTGGTCGACGACCAGATCTGGACATTACCGAAATACAGGGAACTGTTATTTATCAGATAGTTTTTTGTTGATTGTTTTGTGTTTGCAAGGGGAGCATGCTGCGAAGTATGGCTCCCCTTCTTTTTTATTACAAAGGAATTATATACCTTTGGAGCATAATCAAAAAGAAAAGAGTTTACGCCATGACGGCAATGAAATTGCAACAATGGAAACGATTGCCGTCAGAACCCCGACAAACTCAAAAAACCTATAAGACAAACATAAACGAATATGAACTACGGATTTATAAAAGTTGCCGCCGCCGTACCGCATGTACAGGTAGCGGATTGTTTTTATAATATAGAAAAAATAGAAGGGCTGATGCGGCAAGCATCGGAAAAAGGCGTGCAGATCATCGCTTTCCCCGAACTGTCCGTCACCGGCTATACCTGCCTCGACCTCTTCGCCCAGCAGACGCTGCTCGATGGCGCAGAAGCGGCTTTGCTCAGACTGCTCAACGATACGGCCGACTTGGATATCCTGACCATTGTCGGCGTTCCGCTCCGGACGGAAAACCGGCTGATCAATGCCGCTGTTGTTTTCCAGAAAGGAGTCATACGGGGAGTTGTCCCTAAGACATATTTGCCCAACTACAAAGAATTCCAAGAACAACGCTGGTTCACATCCGCCACGGAACTTCGGGAATCGACGATTTCCATCGGGGAAGAAGAATCTCCAATGGGAAGCCACCTGCTGTTCCGTTCGGGACGGCTGACTGCCGGCATCGAGATATGCGAAGACCTCTGGGTTCCCGTCCCCCCCAGTTCCCTGCTGGCGATGGAAGGAGCCAACATCATCTTCAACCTCTCTGCCAGCAACGAACTGATCGGCAAGCACGCCTACCTGCGTTCGCTGATCTGCCAGCAGTCCGCCCGTTGCATGGCAGGCTATGTCTACGCCTCTTCCGGCTTCGGCGAATCGAGCACCGACCTCGTCTTTGCCGGTAATGGGATCATAGCCGAGAACGGCAACCTGCTTGCCGAATCTCCCCGTTTCACGATGGAAGAACAACTTGTCATCAGTGAGATCGACCTCGACACCTTACAGAACGACCGCCAGGTAAACACCAGTTTCATGTATGGCGCACCCGGACTGCTGAAGAAAGAAACACAAACCATAGATTTCCAGCTCCCGCATCCGGATAGATGCTATCTGACCCGCCCGGTCGACCCGCACCCGTTCACCCCTTCCGGCAATGCGCTGAAAGAACGCTGCGAGGAAATCTTCCAGATACAGGTTGCAGGGCTGGCCAAACGGATCGTCCACGCCCATGCCCGGACAGCCATCATCGGCATATCCGGCGGCCTCGACTCCACCCTGGCACTGCTTGTGACCGCCATGACCTTCGACGCCCTGAAGATGCCGCGCGAACAAATCATCGGTATCACGATGCCCGGCTTCGGCACGACCGACCGCACCTATACCAACGCCTGCGACCTGATCCGCTCCCTTGGTGTCACACTGAAAGAGATCTCGATCAAGGAAGCCTGCCTGCAACATTTCCGCGACATCGACCACGACCCGTCCGTCCACGACGTGACCTACGAAAATAGCCAGGCTCGCGAACGGACCCAACTGCTGATGGACATCGCTAACCGGGAGAACGGCCTCGTGATCGGGACCGGCGACCTCTCCGAACTGGCACTCGGCTGGGCGACCTATAACGGTGACCACATGTCGATGTACGGTGTGAACGGCAGCATCCCGAAAACACTGGTCAAATACTTGGTCGAATGGATCGCCGACAACAAGGTGGACGAATCGTCACGCCTCACCCTGCTGGACATCGTCGACACGCCGATCAGCCCCGAACTGATCCCGGCTGACGAGAACGGCAACATCAAACAAAAGACAGAAGATCTGGTCGGTCCTTACGAACTGCACGACTTCTTCCTCTACCATTTCCTGCGTTTCGGTTCTCATCCGTCCAAAATCTATTTCTTAGCACAGAAAGCATTCTCAGGCCTCTACGACAATGCTACGATCAAGAAATGGCTCTACATCTTTTTCCGCCGCTTCTTCCAACAGCAATTCAAACGCAGTTGCCTGCCGGACGGCCCCAAGGTCGGCTCCGTCAGCCTTTCGCCGCGTGGAGACTGGCGTATGCCGAGCGATGCAGTGTCGCGACTTTGGTTGGAAGAAATAGAACGAATCAAAGTATAGTTACCGGGCCGATTCATCCAGCAAAAATGATTTTATTGGTTTTCATTGTTTTATTGATAGCTATGACCGTTTGGAAATGGTCAATAAAACAATGAAAACCTATTATTTAACGTGAGTTCGATATAATTTGCACCCGGTTTCTTTTCTGTTGAAGAACATGAAAGCAAAATGGTAAAAAGCTGTTTGCTATAGAATAAGCAAAGCAACCGCATCAAAATTTCCCAAGGCTGTGATCTGCATACGAAGTTTTCTGCAAATCATCTGTCACTCTATCACCATGAAGTATATATCCATTGATATTCAAGCGTTATTAGAAGTGATACATGACGTTTTTCTCTATCACTTTTCTATCACTCCTCTATCACTCCTGAAACATGGCATTTTTATCGTATGATTGAAAAACAGCATATTGCCTTCTTTTGCTTTTGAAAAAGCATATAAAACAATCAGACAAACAAATGTAAAAACGAATACAATAGGTGTTAAATCGGCAAAATACGGTTCTTCATTCTACAAAAGCCCTCTCTTTTTTAGCAAGAAACAAGCACATAATCCCGCAAACACCCCCATGTCGCCACCCTTTACACCCGGGTGTACCTGGTCTCTACACCCGGGTGTAAAAAGGGGTAACAGAGGGATGTCCGGCAACTAAAGTACCTTTCCGGACCATGGGAACTACTCGGTTTTACATATTTTATAGTCGTTTTTACATAAAACAATCGAGTGATTTGCAGGAATGAGAATATGGTGCTTGTTGTATGTGTTATTCGCAATATGCTTATATACAGTTTTTTATAAACATAATACATGTTTTCGTACCAAATTACCTGTGATAGGGTAGTGACACTGTTGTGATACTTTAGTGATAGAGAAAACAGGTATGTATCACTACGGAACAAACTGAATATCAATCGGTAAAGATGAATTAGTGATACAGTGACAGAGAAATGGGAAAAACTTGGGTTCTTCGTCATTTTCGGGGCAGCAAAATATGCTAACCGCCTTTATCTATGGACTATGCCAGCTTATTTGAGGGAATAAATATTCATTGTCATAAAATGGAGTTAAAAAAGATGTAGATGTGCATG